>JACQCW010000068.1 GCA_016201425.1 Candidatus Vogelbacteria bacterium
CTGTTTTGATTGCTCGCAGCTAGATACAACACTCTCTCTGGCTGAAGCGTCCTACCAGTTAAATATTTCTCGACATTTTGCCTTTGACCATCAAGCTCAATGAGCAATTTTAAGCATATTTTATAAGCCTCCTTATGCTTCTCTAAAAATGGATAATAAATTCTTTTAGCATGTGGTCCCAAGCCGACAAATATATAATTCTTGGTATTCATGTACTTATAGTAGATTTCGCAAGACATACAAACAATAGACTCTGTCGAAAACTTAGACAACAAAAAGGGCTTCGTTATGAAGCCCTTAATCTGTTACTTACAAACCTCCCGAAGTTTCGATTTGGCAATATCTAAGTCAATATTCTCAATTACGCAACTTGATACGTTTCGAGAACCGAGATGCTTCATAAAGAGACTAGCATGCATACCCATGAACTCCAGGTCCTTCTCAACCTCTAATGTAATACTCTCTTTAGAAAGTTCACGCTTTTTCCCTTTAAAATCTTTACGTCGCCTTTCACGAATGATATCAACTGGTACTCGAACAGAGATCAACACAACACTCTCAACGTTCTCAGACGTTACCAGACGCTCAAGTCGAGAAAACCCAATCTGTGGAATAAACCCACCCATATGGGTAACAGCATAATGCCAGTGGATCAAAATAGTAACATCTTTTGGCATCGACAGAATCTTCTCCACAAACATGTCTTCGATCTCGTCAAATGTCTTAAGCTTTTCCCGAAAGTAGTACTGCCTAAATAGTTCACCCGGATCAACAAATTCGATCTTACCAGTAAACTCACGAAGCAACCACTCAGACAAAGTGGTCTTCCCTACCCCTTGAACACCACCTAGAAATATAAGTTTCATTTTATCTCCTTTTCTAACTCCAGACTACCAAAGAGACAACAATAAGCAATGGACTTTGTCGAAACTTTAGACTAAAGTATTATCATGACTGATTTAACGGGAATTGTAAAAAATTTAGGGCTATCAGACAAGGCTGCCAAAATCTATATTGCAGCCATGGCACTCGGTGAGGCCTCGGTACAACAACTGGCCGAAACATCCAAACTTAAACGAACGTCACTTTATTATATTCTAGATGGATTAATTGATTCAGGAGTTTTGATCGCCGCCAAAACTGGCAAAAAAATTCGTTACATTCCCGAACAGCCCGAGACACTCTTAAAAATAATTAAAGAAAGAGTTTCTAATTTCGAAAACTCCGTTCAAGCCCTGGAACAAACAGCTGGCCACACAAACAGAAAACCGCGCGTCTACTTTCTCTTTGGGCCAGCCGGCTTTAAACAAGTTTGGGATATGATCTTGAAAACTAAAGAGAAAGAGTTTCGAATCATTACCGAGGGCGAAAACTTTCTCGACTATGCAAAAGAAAAATATATATTAGATGAGATCATCACTAAAAAGAAAAAACTGGGGGTCAGAAGCAAACAGCTTATAACGGATTCGCAGTACGCTAAATCAATTGTCGCCAAAGATATCCGAGAGAATAGGGTGTCCAAATTTTTACCCGACATTTACAAGCTTCCCTTCACCGAAATCATAACCGAATCAATCGTAGCTTTTATCTCTCCAAGATTCAGTAATATGATATTTATCGTCGAGAACGACGCTTTTTCTAAAACCCGAAAATCAATCTTCGAATCCCTTTGGCAGTCCCTCCGTTAATTATCTTTCATGAGGAACACCCAACTCCTTAAGTTTATCAAGGTTCTCTAGAAAAAATTTATCTAGTGCTTGTCTATCGATGTCAGAATTCAAATCGGCAGTTGAAACCGTTTCGGCATAGTCTCTAACTCCCCAAATAGCAGCTCGCCGCTTTAACGCCTCAAATCTTGGATAATGCGCTTCTTCAGAAGTTGGAAGCCACTTTTTTTCGAGTTTTGAATATTCTAAAATATTCGGGGATTTAATTTCACCAGAGAAAGTATCTTCTAAGAAATGTACGATGGGGTTCCCTGGAATCTGCTCCAGTGATTGTAATGGTTTTTTGTAATCATCCAAAAAGCCATTAATCCCAGCATTCCTAGAGATTAAGAAATCTACCGACTCTACCCCTGCAGCTATATTGTTCTTCAAAACATTTTTAATTGGTTCAACAGCTGTGCCATACATACCAATATCGGATATGATGACGCGATCGTTGAAACCAAACCCTAATTCACCGGCCATATATAAATGGATATCCTGCTCGGAATTATTAACGAGGACTTTTCTCGACAAATACGCGTACACCAAATCTTTACTTGATACACCTGGATACCTTTCGGGAAATCTTTCTAACAAAATCTTGGCTGATTCATATGTGGCCAAAGAGTCGCGCGCGAGAAAAAGTATTTTGGCATTTTCTCCAACGATTGAAGCTTTCTTGAGTAAACTATCCGCAAACGCCACAAAGACTTGGCCGATCTTCTCAGCAGCAACATCATAGAGCTCCAACACTCGATTAGGGTCAGCTGCTTCTACTTTCTGATTCAAACCTTCGATAGTGGCCAAATCATTTGCGATATATCTTTGGGCATCTAACCTCAAAGCCAGCTTATCCTTAGGCGGTCTTGGCGCCAAGTGTCTCATAATACAGTGCTCGGCAACCCAACTTAAAAGTTTAATATCTTCGTCGTTTGGAATAGCGACTGGTTTTCCGGTTTCTTCATCTATAAAAAGATATCTATCGGTAGGTTTTGGCAAACCCTCAATAGCCACAGTCGCCTTTCCCGCAACGCCGTCATCCAAAATCTGTGTTATGTACTTTGAAGGACCCCCAGAAACATTTTTACCACCTTTAGACAAAAGACTTATTTTTTTAGCGTATTGATCAGACTCGTGTCCGTTAATTATCTTAAAAGCATCTCTAATCACCGACCCACTATAACCTGTGTCTAACGCAAACATTTCCGAATTTATGCCAAGTTCTTCAAAATATTTGATAAATAACTTCTTTTGCTCAGGCGTTTTTATATTATCGACCAAAAGCCTTGAAATCAGAGCCATCTTAGAAAGGTCATTTATTTTAACATCAGTGGCCAAATAGATATTCATCCCTTCCTCTAACAAAATCTCTTCATTGATAGTCATCTCCTCTTGGTTTGATAACCTTTCCCTCTTTGCCAATTCGATCAACTCTCCTCGGCGATTAACGTCAGCAAGAATGCTCCTTCTAATTATACCGGCGTAGTCGCTCTTCGCCTCCAATTCCCCTCCAAAGTATCTTGCCTTCACAGCGAGTCGAAGTGGCACTCCATCACGACCTGAGAACCAAACTCCCTTTGTAAACAATTTCTTATTTACAAAGTCGTTCATCTCCTTAAGACGTGGAATGATGTCACGACTCTCTTTTTTATACAGCTCAATACCATTTGAGAATAACCGATAACAATCAACATAAATCCTTTCGATAAGTCCATTAACCTGCACTGAAGACATCGGTGACTTTTCAGTAAGTGAAGAAAGAAGAGATGATTCAAAATACTCCGCGATGCGCTTTGACCAAAGTAATGTAAAAGATGGAATAGACCGAGTCTTATCGAGTTTTCTATGCAAAATATCAAACTCCTTAACACTATCATCTAAGTCACTCATAATAGATCTAGCGTGGCTACGTCCCCGCTCTAAAAGAGTATTTAGCGAGGTAACATCGTCATGATTAGACATTAAGCCAAAAGATTTCTCGGGCAAATTCGCAAATGATCTAAGATAATCTCTGCAATACAAGATTCTATTGATGTTCGGCTCAGACAGACCTTGCAACTTGATTGACTCAGTAAATTCATCCGAACCCTCCACCCCCACTCCTCTTTCAGCTCGTGAGCGCCTCTTACTAACTACTCCACTTCGAGAATAGGTCTCATCATCCTCATCGTAATCTATATTGACGATTCCCTTAAGAATTAGCGGCCTAAAGTCTGCCGACAATATCCGAACATATTCAAGTATCTTTACTCGAGACATCTGCTTAAAAGTACTGACGCCGCCTAAAGATTCCACCATGTCAATTAACGAGTCGCGGCTCACAACGTCAATAGATTCTGGAAGATAAACTCGTTTATATCCAGAAATTTCCAAAACCAATTTAGCAAATCTCTTATCCCTCTCGTCAGTCATCTCGTCAATAATTTTAGGATAATCTTTTGCAACTGAAAAGAACTGTGGGGCATCACCACGCAGTTTTGAAATAATATTTTCTACAGCACTATGAGGGTCTACCTCTAGTTTCTCCAACAACAGATGCTTCGTCGTGTCATATTCATTTGGTAAATTCCACATCTCCCAAAAAACTTTTTCAATATGATCTTCTAGTAGTTCAGGAAACGGCATAATAAAGTTATCACGCAACCTTTCAAAAATCTGAGAAGGACGGGACAGTCCCTTATATACCGGTGACATGTCGATTTTTCCTGCCTTAGCAATACATGAAAATGTAGCTAGGCTAAAAATCATGTGACATGTCTCATCTAACCCCTTTGACGACTCCAACTTATATTTTAGTTTTGCCTTGATATTCAATCTTTGATACAACGTCGCTAAGTCGTCAGGGATCAAGGCCAGATCACCATTTGGGACATATCTACGAAAATTCTCCAACCCTCCGGAAAACTCCAAAAGATCTAAAGCAAGGGCAGTCTCAAGAGGTAGAGCCAGTTCCAATGCTTTAGCAAGTCCAAAAATCTTTGAGATATTTTCTGGCTCCAACAGTCTCTCATACTTTTTAATCTGATCCCCTATCAAAGAAAAAGTGAGAATAGAATCATCGATATCATCAACCAATCTTTCGTCCAGGGCATAACCAACATCAGTAAGTTGCCTTATGATACCGAGTAACGGAGTCATCTTAATCCCTTCTAGACCCTGCAACATATCTGCTAATAATATCTGCTCAGACGGCTTTTCATTTACCGCAATGAGCGATTCCATAATATAAATCAAATCCTCGACCTGAGATACTTCCATCCCACTCAAATTAATTTTCTCGCCCTTTGGAACAAACTCTTCAACCAGAGCGTCAAGATAAACAGAGTTCGTTATTGTTTTTAGTGTGTAACCTTTTGACATTAACTTACCGGTCGTATCAAAATATATGTGTTCCGCAGGGTTACTTTTGCTTTCTTTTTTCTCTTTCCACTCTTCGTAATATTTCGGACCAACCTTAGAAACAATAGAAGAAAAACCCTCCTCTCTCTTCTGCTCAATTTTTGAACTAATTTTTTCCATATTAATTACGATTCATGTGGCACACCTACTTCTTTAAACCTCTCCACATTTTCTAAGAAAAATTGATCCAGTGCTTGTCTGTCGATGCCAATATCAAGATCGGCAAATTTTATCGACTCCGCATAATCTTTTACGCCCCATATTGCCGTTAATCTCTTGAGTCTCTCGACGGATGGATAATAACCTCCATTATCCGCACAAAAGGTGTCCTTCAAAAAATGAACAACCGGGTTGTCAAAGATACCATCAAGCGAGCTCATCTTTTTTTTAGTGTCATCAAGGAACCCATCAACTTCTGGATCTTTTGATATTAAAAACTCAGTAGAATCGACAGTTACTCCAAACTTTTTGCTAATTATTCTTTTAAAAAGATCGACATCAACATCAAACATTCCCATACCGGCCAGGACAATTTTCTCTCCGGTTTTTATACCTTCAGACGTTAAGTACTCTTCAATAAAATAACTATCAATCTCTTTCTGGAGGAACGATTCTGAGGTCTGTATGTAAAGCAGGTCTTGGTGTGACAACCCAGGATATCTTTCTGGAAATCTATCTAACAAAACTGTCGCCACCTTATGCACTGCATATAAATTCGGTGAAGAAAATACAACCTTACCACCTCCACCAAGCGACGATGCCTTCCGAAGAAGTGTATCAGCATAAGAAACAAAAATGGGGCCAATCTTAAGCGATGATATATCATACAAATCTGCTATTTGGTTTTGATATTCCTCCACTTCTGAAGGATTCGAAACTAAGGCCTCCGAGACATGACCCAACTCAATTGCTACATACTCCATCGCATCTTCCTTTAGATCGGCCAAATTCCTTGGCGGTCTAGGTGTGAGGTGTCTCATAATGCAGTGCTCGGCAACCCAACTCAGAAGCTTTACATCTTCATTACCTGGTAAGGCGATAGGCTTGCCTGTTTCCTCGTCTATGTACAAATATCTATCAGTGGCCTTTGGTAACCTTTCAATCTTATCCACAACATCATCAGCCACGCCCTTATCCAATATACGAGTTAAGAATCTTCTGTGTCCGATATCAGCCGCAGCCGTACCCAAAGACAACAATGCAACACGATGGCTATCCTCATCTTCAACACTTCCATATAAATACATGAATGAGTCCCGAATAACAGAACCGTCATAGCCTGTATCCACCGCCAACATTTCAGAGTTAATTTCCAGACTAGTAAAGTATTCTTTGAAACGTTCTATATCTTTATCCGTCTTCAAGTTGCTAACCAACAGTCTCGAGATATTAGCCATCTTCACAATGTCATTTACGGTCGCATCCGTTGAAAGATAGAGATCCACGCCTTCCTCCAACAATAGATCTTGACTCTTTGGTAATTTCAAATTCTTAGAACGTCGTTCTTTAATTGCTAAGTCAACGAGCTCCTTACGTCGTTCGACATTTCCAAATAAACCAGCTCGAATAATATTTTTAAATTCACTTTTTGGCCCCATATCCCCGCCAAAATATCGTGACTTCACCGCAAGTCGAAGCGGAACGCCATCACGACCCGAGAACCAGATCCCCTGTGAAAATAACTTTTTATTTACAAACTCATTCATGGCTCGGAGGTGTGGAATAATATCAACACTTTCACTTTTGTATAATTTCACTCCCTCCACAAACAACTCAGCGCATTCTGTATATATGTTCTTAATCATAGCCCCAATGACGTCTTCAGGTGCATTTGGTCTATCTTGCAGTATCGCCAAAAAACTCTTCTCCATAAACTCCGTTATCTTGTTTGACCAGATCTCACTGAACGGAGGAATTTTTCGTGATTTATCTAATCGACGATGATAGATATCAAATCCTTTAGCACTGTCGTCCAAATTCCTCAATGTTTTTTTTGCTTCATTCCTGCCGTCTTCGAGCCAGAGGAGCGTCTCGGGATCGAAAAAGTCTTTTCCCAACAACCTCAATTTTTTATCTGGCCACTGGCTAAATGACCTCATAAAATCTCTGCAGTAAAGAATCTTGCCACGCTGGTTCTCTGGTAAACCGAACCTCTCAAGTTCCAAAGAAAAGTGATCAGTTTTTTCTTCCTCACGACTCAACCTCCTTCTCTGGCCACTCTCTCTACTTGATGCACCACGCGTATAATCTTGACCGTCATCCTTGTAATTCAACTCGGCAACGCCTACCAAAATAAGATGTCGCAAATTAGCTGGCGAATCTTTTATAAGTTTTATAATCTTATCTGGGCGTATCTTTCGGAAAGCCTCAACTCCCCCAACTGAGTCAACGAGATTAGTTAAATAATCTCTTGTTTTTTCGTCCACCGTGCCTAACTTTGATTCAATACCATTCCATTCAATTATCTCAAGAACGATCTTAACAAACTTCTTATCCTTTTCGTTACCCAAAAAGTCGATCAGCTGAGGAAAAGATTTTGCGATATTAAAAAAATCATTAGTTTCTAGATTCAATTTGCCAACAATTCTCTTGAGCGCCATCTCAGGGTCTGCTGGATCTTCCTCCGTTAATCTGCTTTTGACTTTTCCATCTGCCCTATTCCAAATTTCCCAAAAAACTCTTTCATATCTGTTTTCAAACCTATCAGTAAGGGGCATTACAAAATGGTTCTTTATATTCACAACAAAAGGACTAAAGATTTCATTGCCTAATTCTTTATACATTTGAGTAAGATAATCCTCACCACCTCTGGCTAACACTGAAAATAACGCAATGCTGTATAATTGTTTTGTTAAATCATAGGGAAACACTCTTTCAAGTACGAATTTTAACTCCTCTTTAACTCTTAAACCGCGACACAAAATACTCTGCTCTGGTAAGATGTGACTCAGCGCGCGAATATCATTTGGTAAAGACTCAGAATAATCTTTTAAGCCTCGTGACATTTCAAGTAAATCAATTGCGATACTAGTCTTAATTGGTGGCTCAACATGCAGAGCTTTTGCTAATCCAAAAATTGTAGAGATATTCTCTGGAACTAAGAGCTCCTCAGATTTTCTCCAGTGATCTTTAGTACTTTGGGTGGCATAGCGATTTGTGTCTAAAACATAACAAGCATCAACAAGTTGTCTAGATATAACAATAAATTGAGTATTTTCTACTCGCTCCAGATCCTTAAACATAAAAGCGGTTTTGCCTTCATCAGCAGGTTTTTTATGTTGATAAACCATGCGTTCTACAATCCGGGCAAGGTCTACAATCTGCGTTTCACTTAGATTCTTACTAACGTGATATTCGGCGCCGGGTGTAACATATTTGCCTGCAAGCGCCTCAAGATAAACTCTGTCGGTAATTGACTCTGGTGGATAATCTTTCTCTATCAAATTATTTCTTATCTCTGCTTGAATAGACGCCGATGAGATCTTCGCAACACTTTTATCAAAACCTCTCCACTCTTGATAATACCGACTTCCAATTTCCGACAACATAGACGAAAAATCTCCGCCCTCATTCTTTTCAATTTTTGATTTTATCTTTTCCATATCTTTAACTAGAATTAAAGTATACCTCAACCTAAATAAAACCTTAACACCCTTCCTATTCCTCTCAAGATGTTGTACTCTCTCTAACGTGTCCAACAACGAAACAATTCTACGATTCGAAGATGTTTCATTTGAATATGGCCATTTAAAACCGATTTTAGATCAGGTTAGTTTTTCTGTGCGACGAGGAACAAAAACAACCATCATGGGGCAAAATGGAGCCGGCAAAAGCACCATTTTCGGGTTAATCACAAAAGCGCTTAAACCAGATCTAGGAGACGTCCACGTAGGGACCAACATATCAATCGCGATTTCGCGTCAGGTGATTCCACGCAATGAACTTGATCTTACGGTAAAAGAATTTTTCCAAAAATGCTTTTACAAGATTGTTTATGACATAGATCCTAAAATCGACACTGCTTTGGATACAGTGCACCTGAAAGCGCCACACGACAAAATCATTAAGTCTTTTTCAGGTGGTCAGCAGGCACGACTCCTACTCGCGTCCGCACTCATACAAAATCCAGATCTTCTCCTATTAGACGAACCGACGAACAACCTCGATAAGATTGGAATCGAACATCTGACAAAATTCCTAACTGAATACAAAAAGACGTGCATAGTGATCTCGCATGACGCCACGTTCCTAAACGCCTTTACTGACGGCGTTTTATATCTAGATGTGTTTACCCACAAAATAGAACAGTATGTTGGTGACTACCTTGATGTAGAAGAACAAATAAAAGCCCGCGTGGAAAAAGAAAATAGAAAAAACGCACAGCTGGCCAAAGAAATCCAAGCAAGTAAAGATAAGGCAAACGCATTCGCGTATAAAGGTGGCCAGATGCGATTGGTTGCCAAAAAGATGCGAGAAAAGGCCGAAGAGCTTGAGGAGGAAAAGGTGGAGATAAGAAAAGAGGACCGAACGATTCGTCCTTTCATCATTCCCATGCAAAAAAATCTCATTGGAGAAATTCTAGATATTTCGCAAGTAAAAATCATTAAAAATAATAAAGCTGTAGAGAAAAAAATAAAGATATCTCTTAGACGAAATACTCACCTTTTGGTTAAAGGCCCGAATGGTATAGGCAAAAGCACTCTTCTTGAATCCATCGTCCAAAAAGCCCCAGGCTCTAAAATTGCTGCTGGTGTAAAAGTTGGATATTATAGACAGGATTTTTCTACACTAAATTTTGACCACACGGTCTACGATTCTCTGATTAAAGTTATGGAGAAACCAGATGAGCAACGTATGCGAAGTGTTGCGGCCGGATTCCTGATTACTGCCGATCTGATGCACTCAAGGATCGGAAGTTTGTCTGAGGGACAAAAGGGATTAGTTGCTTTCGCACGACTAGTTCTAGACGAACCAGGTCTTCTCATCCTCGACGAACCCACAAATCACATAAACTTTCGCCATATTCCAATTATAGCCGAAGCGCTAAAAAATTATGAGGGGGCCATGATACTCGTCTCACACTCTCATGATTTTGTAAACCAAGTCAGAATTGATGACGAGCTTAATCTTGAAAAATGACTATACTTTTAGATATTTTCTAACAGCGAGAAAACTAGAGACCACCCCAAGTCCAACACCGCCAGCCAACAGGATTAGGAAAATTTGGAAGAAATTTTGAAGATAATATTGACTAACATTGATTCCACCAAAAAAATTCTCTGTTACCTGACCAAGCCACGATGTTGTCGGATAAAGTATGAGCATGGCGATGAGTGCTCCAACAAATCCGTAAATAATTCCAGTTATGATAAACGGGCCACGAATATACCAATTGCTCGCGCCGACAAGTCGCATAACGGCAATCTCTTCTTTAGCGATAAATATGGCGAGACGAACAGTGTTGAATGTTACCAAAACAACAATTATAACAAACAACAAGGAGACTGCAAAACCTAATTTCTGTGCAGAGTCAACGATCTTAGCCAAGCGATCAATTATCTTTTTGTTTTGGTAAAAGTTAACTTTATCAACAATATTAACCCCATTCACAGTTAGTGCCTGATCAGATTCTAAAAATCTAGCAATACCCTCATACTGTGACGGCTCTTTTGCCTTAACACTCAAGCTCGCGCCGAGCGGATTATCTCCAATCTCCGCAAGTGAACTTGAAATAAGCGAATTATCTTTATGGCGTTCCTTAAAATCTGCCAGGGCTTGCTCGCTACTTGTATAAGTAATACTGCGAACCTCAGGCAAGGCTATGAGGGCAGTCTTTAAATCATTGATATCAGCCTCATTAGCATCGGTACGAAAGTAAATGTTCACATCCACACGATCCTTCACAAGACTGAGAGCCGAGTCTAACACGGCCCCACCAACAATCAACGAACCAACAATAAATAACGTCACCACCATCACGAGTACAGAGGCAAAAGACACGATACCACTTCGCCAAAAATTTATAAATCCTGTTTTAACTACCCTTTTAAAATTTACCGATCTCATTTTTATAATGAATATTTACCCTTCTGTTCGTCCCTTAATATTTTACCTGAATCAAGCGTAATCACTCTCTTGCCAAGCGCGTCGACAGTGTTCTTGTTGTGAGTTGTCAAAATTATGGTTGTACCAAGTTCATTGATCTTTTTTAAAATATTGATGATGTCCATAGTATTTATGGGATCAAGGTTGCCCGTAGGTTCATCGGCAATAATTATCTCTGGTTGGTTCACAATTGCTCTCGCAATGGCAACCCTCTGTCTTTCGCCGCCAGAGAGCTCGTGTGGAAAATTCCAAATCTTATCTTGAAGTCCAACCAATTTTAAAACACCCGGAACATCGGCCTCGATCTCGTCGTCTGGCCTGCCAGCCACCTCCATCGCAAAAGCAATATTCTCAAATGCTGTTTTGTTTGGCAATAGACGCCCATCTTGAAATACAGCACCCACCTTGCGTCTGTAATCCAATATCTCACTGCGCCCAAGTCTATGAATATCTGCTGAGTGATAGAAGACACTACCAGAGGTTGGGGTGTCCTCAGCAATAATCATTTTTAAGATGGTACTTTTACCCGCTCCTGAATGGCCAACAATTGAGACAAACTCTCCTTTGTTAATAGCAAACGTTATGTTGTCTAAAGCAACAGTATTGTTAGGATATTTTTTTGACACTTTCTCGAGATATATCACAAAGTATATTATATAACAGAGCTCTAAAAAAGCGAAAGCCTAAAGTTGCTTTTGGAAAGTAATTTTAGGTTGAAACGTCAATCTTTGTCTTCTCAAAACTCTTTAGATCCTTCTCAGCTTCAATAAAGGGCTCGAGGTCTCCGGCTAAAACGGCGTCAATATTACTGACCTCAACCCCAGTCCTATGATCCTTAACCATTTTATACGGGTGCTGAACATACGATCTAATCTGACTTCCCCACTCGGCTGACGTAATCTTACTAATATACATTCCCTCTTCCTTTTTTATTCTTTGGTCTTCTAGATATTTAAATAGCTTACCCTTAAGTATCGCCATCGCCTTTGATCTATTGTCCGCCTGTGACCTTTCTTCGGTCGAGTGCACCGAAATGTTTGTAGGAAGATGGATAACACGTACTGCAGTTTCTCTCTTGTTCACATTTTGACCACCAGGCCCACCTGAGCGACTAAATTCAACCTTAATTTCGTCATCAGGGATCTCAATATCACTCTCGAGCCCCTTCTCAAACTTTGGTATGACTTCAACCATTGAGAAAGATGTGTGTCGCAACTTTTTGGCAGAAAATGGAGAGACACGGACTAGGCGATGAACACCGGATTCGTTTTTAAGCTCGCCATAAACACCTTTGCCCACAACTTCAAAAGTTATATTTCTGTAACCCCCCAGTGTATTGGCATTTGAGTGGATCAAGTATGATGTCCAGCCACGCTTCTCGATATACTTCGAGTACATTTCAAAAAGCATCCGCGAAAAGTCTTCGGCGTCATCACCACCAGCACCAGAGAAAATAGTTATCACCGCCCCCCCCTTGTCGTACTTTCCTTCTCCAAGCGCTTCAACCTTGAGCCGCGTAATCTCTTTGATCACCTCGTGAGCGTGTATCTTATTCATCCAAAATCCAACGCCTTGCATCTCCGCCTCCAGCACCTCAATCTTTTGTTTTATCTCTTCTGACATGTTCTGTATATTATCATATGTTTGATTTGATGCTAATGAAGCAATATAATGCTTAAGTACTTAATTATATAAGAATGGAGAAATTAAATTTAAGAGAAAAAGAATCAGTAAGAATCATGTCGGCAAAAAGTGACCTGATTCACTTCTCAAAGAAACACAAAATCTCAAGCCTGGAGGATCGCGTGAACAGAGGAGTTAACCTGATTGGGATGTTCGCATTACATGAAATGGACGCAGGGATCCGAGATATCGCAAAGAAACTTGGCGCCCCATACGAAGACCTACTACGGATGACACTCGATATCCAACAAAGTGGCCCCTGGAAATACGCCGACAAATTGAAGGATGGCAAAGATCCAATCATCAAAGCATGGATTACTCTGGAAGCAGCAAACACACTCGATAAGGGCCGCGAAATGCAGGTGACCGGCAAAGAGTTCATTCAAGATCTAGACCGAATGAATAAATTAGTTGATGAAGCTAGCAACGATCCAGAACTATTTTATAAGAAGGCAGCGCAGTTTGTTCTTGAAGAATCAAAAAGGCAATTCAGAGTAGAAGATGGCGTGCCGATCTCCGAACATGAAAACGCATTTCTTGCTATGGCGATAAACGGATACGGTGCGGGTGTAATGCAAGACGCCGATGGAATACTGTATATCGGGGCGGAGAAAATTAACGACGAAACACTCACTAACTGGGGTTTAAAAACGGAGCAGAGAGACGACGGTCGAGGAAGAATTGTCACATTTTATATCAACGAAAAAGGAGAATTAGTTGCAAAAAAGCTTTTGTAATCATCTCGCGTAATTTTAATCTAGCTAAAGCAATTGTTAAAGAGTCATCAAACGTAAACCCAGATGTTATCGGCCAAAAGATTTATAGTCCGACAAGTATGCCACATAGAACCGAGAGGAATATGCGCATAAGACAGACCCGAAGGATCTCTGAACCACCAGCACCAGAAGGTTTGACCGAAAAAGAAAAGAAGCGATCGGCCTTCTATCGTCGTCTTGCCTTCATTAAATCTCGCGAAATCTTCCGTGATAGCGCGATTGTCATAATCAGAAAGATGAAGGAAAAGGGACAAGGTAGAATTACAAACGACACACTTGAGACTACGGTAACAAAAACAAAAAACAAGGTGGAGCAAAAAATGGAGGAGCTACGTTATATGACTGATATAATCAACAACGAGTTCCCTACTCTGCCGCCTCAGGTGGATCGTGTTATAGACATGGCCGGCGGCGCGGGAGATTTGGGCTTAGCTGTATCTATGGAAATGATGCTTCGTGGTCAAAAATTAAAAGAGACCAATATCGTCGACCCCGTCGCGGAGTTGTCGAACTTTAACCGACTGATTATTGACGAACTACCTGACGCAGATAAGTTCAGAGAGATCGTTAAGTATAAAGTGAAATCTCTCCAGGAGGCAGAAATACAGGCCGACGCAATGGTTGTGGCCAAGCATGCATGCGGCGACCTTACAGATACAATTATAGAAAAATGGGTACAGTCCGATAGTCCTGTGCTTGTGCTGATGACATGTTGTCAGGACAAAGCCCAAGATCAACCTGCGCGCTACAAAATATCCCAAGAAGATTGGAAGAAGTGGTGCAAGGATTCAGCAAAAACAAACACGAACGATCCAATAAAGTTAGCACAAGGAATGGCGGCCATGACAAGACTAGACCAAGCAAGAGTGGACTATTTAAAACGCTTCGGCTTCGAGGCCAAGCTCATCCAAACCGACAAATTCCCCAAGGGCGATGTGATAATCGCGCGAAGGATAAACTGGAGCCAAAAGTGAGAATCGGACTCACGTCCCCGCTTTACGAAAGCGGTGTTCTGCCACTGAACTATTTTGGCGATCATTAGCATTCTAAGTGCATATCAAAAAATTAGCAAATATAAAAGCCCCAAACATGTTGGGGCCGTTCTCTAGTCAATCCTATATCCAAGATAATACTTTTCGTCGCGATGCTCTGGCAAAACCATTTCTGGATGATTAGCTTTCACATCTTCAATTAGTTTCTTCAAATCATCTTCACTAATGCAAAGATACTGTGACATCCTATTCAATCCAGTGGCATCAACCTGACAGACAAACTGTTCAATCCACCTAACACTCAGATCAAGTAGCTTTTTCTCGTGCGACGCCAAAAGTGGTTCCGTCGAAATTAAAGTCCGAGTCATTTAATCCTCCTTTACTTGACCCATTAACTTATCGAGGATAGTCCAATCATAATCGTGACCATCTTTAACAAATTCGCAATTTTGTAAAAGGGCCGCTTTGTTTTCTGGAAGCAACTCTCCTTTTCTCTTTCGCAAACAAATTATTTCATCGCGCAGCGCACTGACATTTGCGCAACATACAGGCAACGCCTTGCAGCGATAATCATCGGCGGCTTTATCGAACGTTCTGTCACAAAGCAAATTCCACTCCTCTTCAGTGAGAACAATCTTCTTCACCAAACACCTCCTCTTCATCAAAGAACAAATTCGAGAGCCGTTGGGCAGGATTGAACTGCCGACCTCGTCATTACCAATGACGTGCTCTACCGACTGAGCTACAACGGCGAAATATTACGTTAGTTAAAGATAATATATTAAGGGCAAATTATCAATATAAAATGTTGCATTTTGGCCAAAATTATGGCATTTTATTTGTTACGAGTACATGTCGGGGTAGCTCAGTTGGTACACAAGGAAATGTTTAAAAAAACAAGCGATTGTGCTAAGATGTTTCCACAATAATGCGGTCGTAGCTCAGCTGGTTAGAGCGCTTCCCTGTCACGGAAGAGGCCGTGGGTTCAAGTCCCATCGACCGCGCAGTAAAATAAAACCACCTTATAAGGTGCTTTTATTTTATAAGCGGGCAAAGCGAGTGAACTGCTTCACTCGCGTTGGGACTTGAATGTCGGAGTCATGTTTTGTTGCAACAAAACATACGAGACAGCGCCCAGACCAAATTCGAAGAATTTGAGTCGAGGGAAAGTCCCAAAATTCTTGCGTTACGAAATTTGTGTTATATTTTAGCCATGGAAACTTTCAAACAACCAAATTCGCCCGAAGCCACAGAGTCAGATGAGACAAACGAGGTAAAGATCGACAAAGATTTCGTTAAGATGCCATCAGATAAAATCGAGCTTCTGGCCAACCACTTGATGCGACCGGATGGTTTTATAAAAACCCTTATAATCGGGAAGATTTTAACTTCAGAGGAGATTACTCGGACGATTGGTTTGAACTTCGTAAGAACACACCGCGGATTTTATAAAACATTTCCCAGACCAACAGAGGCGACTCAAAGCAAATATGGCACAAATAAAGATATTGCATTTGCAATTGGGGCCGCAAACAAAATGTACGCGATTAGACGATCTGGCAAGAGATCACAAGAAGCGATTCAGGGATTGGGATTTGTTTTGCCCGCCAAAAGACTATTAGAAAAAACCAACTCAACGCCAGTATGGGGCAATTTTGATATAGCCGACTCTCTTAAAAAAGTAAATGGTACACAACGAGACGAACAACAGTTTGAGAAATACAAATCTCTAGATTTTAAAGGTGATCGAAAAATTTATGAGAAATACGAATGGAATACACCAAAAGAAGACGTAGCACCTCTTGTTAATCTATCCAGAAAGCAAGCAGAAGTGCAATTGAAACCCGAAGCTGGCATACTGCCAAACTTATCAATTAACGAAACCATTATACTGATTCCACAGCCTAAGAGAGAGGCGCTTAGAAGACTCTTTGAAATTAAGAAACGCAGTCTGGCGTCATTTCGCGAAAAAATAAAGGATGCATATGGAGTTGATATCGAAAATATCTCATTCGAAGATGTTGAGAAAAGATACCAGGGGCAAATATATTGGTATCCGCAGAAAAACATAGACTTAGCGGTGCAATATCTGACAACACACCCGGAAAAGATCAAGGAATTTTACACTGAAGAACTACCTGATTCCCCTACCCTTTAGCGCCAACCTGCCAAGTTAATGACGAATATGATCATTCTGTTTTGAGACACAATATAGTGCGGTCTTTTTATGCTAAAATATTTTGTATGGGAAATATCGACAAGCAAGCAGCGAAAGGGGCAGTTGAGGGGTATCTCGGCCGTTCAAAAAGTATTTTTAATGAAAGCTTGCTAGACATTGCTGAACAAAAAATTGTGGACCTACGCAGCGATAAGGGATTCTCCTTTCCTACAAACGAGGGCATGCGCAAAATTACAAAGCGACCAGAGATAGAGAAGCTCGATAAAGATCCTTCCTTATCAAAACTGCGAGAAATAATCCGAACAACCATTGACGGGGTGCAGAATCTAAAAAAAGGCGGACTCTACGTCGGCGTTAATGCATTTCATCACGGTCACTTGGCATACCTTTCAAAGAGTGAGGCGATACTTGCAGTAGACATGAATGAACTTGTTCCTTATGGCTTCGCTTTTATTGTCGGACTTACAGCCGGAGCCAAAGATCCAGAATCATTTAAAAAACAGGTTAGCCTTCTGACTACCAGTCCAGAAAAGCTCAGAGACTTTTTTGAGGACACCGAACTTGGTAGAACAGCCCTTGTGCAAAGCGATGCAGACGAAGCACAATTTGCAAGAAAGAGACTCCTTACAGGCCTCTTGTCTACTCTGGAGGAGTTCAACCCAAAGATCCACGGACAGAGAAAGATCCCACCAGTATTTTGCAACGACACAGACGCTTACAACTATTTCCGAACACTTATCGTGCAAGATAAAGTCGCAGGCGGAATAGCCAAGCTCCAGGGGAAAAAGCTTCTGGGCGCAATCGCCTCTGCGATGGATAGTTTTGAATTGGCTCTGCCTCAGCTCAATACTCTCTATGTATCAAGCTGTTTTGATCCACGATTCGCGGGGCCAAAATCGCGTCTTAAATTTTTGGATGATCTTAGAATGAAAGGCTTCGATAACATACAGATTGTCGAATCATTCCTAAATAGTGGCTGGATAATTTATGACGTCGAATAGACGCCAGGAATGAAATGTGGTCTTTTTTCTATCCCTGAAAAATGCTAATATAGCGATATGCAAAAAAAGTACTATCTATATGCGTCCTGGTTTGTGGCATTGGCGGCAATGTTAGGTAGTTTATACTTTAGTGAGATTTTAAAACTTCCGCCATGTGTACTCTGTTGGTATCAAAGAATACTGATGTATCCTCTTGTTCTCATTATACCCGTAGCTATACTAAATAGGGATGAAAAGGGTCACAGTTACGTTTTGCCACTTTCTATATTAGGAGGATGCGTCGCCTTCTACCATTACCTTTTGTATATCAAAATAATTCCAGACACCCTTGCCCCATGCTCTACTGGAGTCTCGTGCACAACACGCCTGGTTGAATGGTTCGGCTTTATAAACATTCCTCTATTATCTTTCATCGCTTTTGTTGTGATAACTTTATTAATGATTATTTATTCTAAAACAAAAGAAAATGAGTAACGAAAATAAAATCGTAGCAGGAATCTGTGTATTGTTTTTTATAATTATTGCTGTTCTCTTCTGGAAGGGTCCAAGCCTCGGTCAACCATCAGTTAATCCTGCGAATCCTGATCTGCTGGTTAAAGATACAAGTCACATGACGGGCAAGAAGGGTGCCAAAGTGACGGTCGTCGAGTTTGGTGACTTCGAGTGTCCGGCCTGTGCGGCTGTCAGTCCTGAAATCAATAAACTCATAGATGCCTACAAAACAAACCCCGATTTTAATTTTGTATTCCGAAACTTCCCTCTTTCCCAACACAAAAACGCGATTATCGCAGCCGAGGCAGCTGAATCAGCGGGAGCCCAAGGAAAATATTTCGAGATGGAGAGGCTACTTTATAGTAATCAGTCGGAATGGGGCGAGAGCACAGACCCAAAACCATTCCTAAGTAAATACGCCTCGAGCCTAGCCTTAGATATGGCCAAATTCCAAAGAGATATGACTAGCCACGCATTTACCGCAACTATCCAAGCCGACGCCACGGACGGTCAAACAATTGGTATAGATCATACACCAACCATATATATAAATGGCATTGAACAAACTGACCTACAATTTGAGACGACAAAGTCCTTAGTGGAAAAATTGCTAGCTAAATAGACCTAACTAACATGCTTTACATTTTCTGTAAACAATGTATTATTGTAAACAGAAACATTAATCGTGACAAAAAGGATGGCAACACGTGGGACAGATCTTTAATAGGTTCAAACGGATCGTCAAGTCGAATGTTGGCCCAATCATTGATTCTGTAACTGACACGATCAGTGGTGCGTTGTCTAAAAATGACTTTCTTAAAAAGAAATGGGAAGAGAGTCGTAAACTTCGCGATAATATCGGCGATAAATTCGATGAGGGACAAGAGCATTTGAAGGATGCGTGGAACGACTTAACTACGAGCATACCCTACTCCCTCAAAAGCAGTTACGAAGTTCTCGGTGTCCCCTTCGGTTTGCCGCTCGAGGATGTTAGGAAGGCGTGGAGAAAACTTATCCTCGAACATCACCCAGACAAATCTACCACTGAAAAGGAACGAGCTGTTGCGACACGGAAGGCCGCCGGGATCAACGAAGCTTTTCAGAAGATCGAAGATTATTTTAGTAAAAACAAATCTTAGTATGACCACCCGTGAGGTGGTCTTTTTTCTTGTTGCGGAGGCCCGAATTGCACGGGCGCACTCCAGGTTATGAGCCTGGCGACCTACTACTGGTCCACTCCGCGATGTTGACGCACACTCAATAACTGCTCGTAGTATATATAATACACGCCCCCAGCGCAAGCACTATAACATTTCGCTACCTCACAACAACCCCTGCGGTGGCATCTCTATCCGTTTTTATCCCAGAAACAAAGGACACAATAGCCACACCAAAAAAAACTATCAATATAAACTGAAGGGCTGTTTTTAAAAAGTCTTTATCCAAAAACTTCATAGTTAGATTTTACCACAACTAATGTATAATATTAACAGCTAGTTCTTCACAATCACAGGAGGTGAAGGAGTGAAAAAGAGAGTTCCATTTTGGATAGAGAAGTTTGAAAGTACGGTACGAAATCTAAGAAGACTGTCGGGCAACAAATGGTATAAGCACCCACAGCCAAGTCTATCAACCTTGAAACGAACTGGCCGGGGCAACTGCGTTGCTTGGAGCAAACTAATGTCGGAGATTGCCGTGCACGCCAATCTGACTGTAATACTACTTATCATCGGAGAGAGGTATGAATCTAAGAGTAAGGAACTCCCCCACCAAATCTGCGTTATTGTTGATAGGGAAAAAAATGTCTGGATCCAAAGTAACATTTGGTGCACAAAATATAAAAAGCTGCGCCTTCCACTTACAAAGAAACGTCTCAAAAGACTACTTAAAAGAATTGCGACAAGAAACGGTAAGAAATGCGACTATAAAACTGGAACAAAAATCTATTCAACGATTATTGTGGGCGAGATTTAATCTCGCCTTTTAAAATGCGTCTTCAAGTTTGTTAAAAATTTTCTTATGAGAATAATCTAGTATGTCCCGAATGAATTTATCGCACACACTTACTCGATAACGAAAATCATCGGTCTCAAATACTCCGTAAGACAGTTCCCTTCCGATCTCAGCCTCCATAGATTTAATTGTTTTTTCGATGGTGCCTTTTCTGAGTTCATCACCCACAATCAATAGGTCAGCCCTACTGTCCTCATCGTTTATGAAGATCCCGGCTGTAATTATCACCTTAACTCTACCGGCACCTTTTAATCTTCTAATAATTTCCTCTTTCTTAAATAATTCAGTATTAAACAAAAGCTGTTTTAAGGCCGCGAGAAAAGGAAAACCCTGATTCAAGAACCAGGCGTCAACAGACTTTTTGCGCCCCCTGCTACCATCTACATGCATGATCTTAATCTTTATAAGACCTGCCTCTTTCAAAACACCTAGTTCCTTTTTTCCAATCGATCTACTCACCTTACTTCTTATCAACACCTCGGAGGCTGTAAACGAAGCAGTGGCGTTCAATATAAAAAGCCTCATTATTTTGACCCTGTCTGCGCTTCCGAATAATTTAGACAAAACTTCCATGTATAGGTCGATTTTAACAAATAGAGCGCCCAGCAACAAGAAATAAATCATTATAAATTTTCATTTGACACTTAACAAAAAGTAGTGTAATATACCGGGATAAATCGTCCTTTGAAAACAACATAAACTGTACTGTCCCAAAAGGACAAGGAGAAGTGATCGGCATGAAAACTACGTTCGGAGAAAAACTTTCCAGTCTTATCTTTGGCCCCAGATTACCGAACTCGGCAGTAAGCCACCAAAAGTTGGCAGTATTAATGGGTCTAGCAATATTCGCACCCGACGCCCTTTCGTCGGTTGCATACGCCACAGACGAAATGCTAATCGCAATGGACCACATGGGCTTCGGACATGAGTACTACTTTGTTGCGATCCTTGTTGCCCTGCTCATCTCCGGAATTATATTCGCTCTTTCCGGGTCATACAGTCAGGTTGTTAAAGTATTTCCGCAAGGTGGTGGAGTATACAACGTTGCCAAAGCAACACTCGGGAACATAGCTGCTCAAATCGGCGCATCGTCACTCATGGTCGACTATGTTTTGACACTAGCTGTCTCTGTGACGGCAGGAGTATCGGCAATCATTGCTGCATACCCTTCACTAGCAGATCACCGAGTGGGTATGTGTCTAACTGTTATCTGGACTCTAACTTGGCTGAGCCTACGGGGCATGAAAGAGAACGCTCTTGTTCTCGCCTTTCCCGTCTACTTTTTCATCGGATCTTTCTATCTGATGATCGGGTACGGATTTTACGCTTACTTAACCGGTAAGATCATTGTGACCGCGACGGGAGTAGCTACTCATGGAATATTCTCCGCCTTAGGGCTTATCTCTATTGGCCGACTAGCCAGGGCATTATCGTTTGGCCAGCTAGTAAAGGTTATAGCATCAGGATGTACTGCCACGACCGGTATTGAAGCCGTGTCTAACGGCACTCCCGCACTGAAAGCCCCTGAATGGGAAACGGCCTCCAAAATCATGACAATCATGGCTGTAATTTTGTCAACAATGTTTGTTGGCATAACCACATTGGCATGCCTAACTGGGGCTCATCCAATAGAGAATCAGACGATCGTGTCTCAGATTTCAACAACTCTGTTTGGAAACGGATGGACTTTCAAGATTATTACTGCCGCAACAACCATGATGCTCTTCGTGGCAGCTGGTACAGCCTTCGCAGATTTCCCCAGGGTCCAATCAATCCTCGCTGAGGACGGTTATATGCCGAGCCAATTCATGAACTTAGGCTCACGGCTTGTCTTCACTAGCGGAATTGTAACCTTAGCAGTTCTGGCATCGGCACTAATCGTTTTCTTTAACGGTGACTTGCATGCGATCATGCCACTATATGCAATCGGTGTGTTCCTCTCTTTTTCTACTTCTCAGCTCGGAATGGTAGTCAAGTGGTACAATAGCCCAGAGATACCTTTCCTCGAGCGCGCCAAGAAGATAGTAATTAATGCGACTGGCTGTGTTGCAACGACCACTGTCCTCATCAGCGAAATCTACTCCAAATTCTTCGAGGGCGGCTGGATCCTAATACCAACTATCATTCTGATCATCTGTTTCATGAGATTCATTTCCAACTATTACAAGCGGGTAGCGGCAAAATTGGCCATCAACGGCAATAATGCTAACGCACTACCAAGAAAGACTGTCGTTGTGATGGTCTCGAACATTAACCGCGCCTCACTCCATGCGATCAACCTCGCCAAAGAGATGAAGCCGGAGTATCTCAGGATTCTACATGTGGCTTTGAACGCTCAAAAGGCCGAAAAGCTAACCAGAGATCTTAAGAAGTATGTCCCAGATGTAGAGTTGGTGACAATCATCTCTGAATACCGCGATCTTATAAATCCAGCGCTCGACTACTTGAGAAAGCTGGACCCGCAGTTTACGGACGACGAGATGACTGTAATTATTCCCGAGATTGTTCCCGATAGGTGGTGGGGATACTGGTTGCACAACCAGACCGCAACACTTCTTCGAGAGGCAATCATCGCTGATCCAGAAATTAACGCACAAGTGATGGAGGCACCTATCAAAGTCGGCTCTAAATCCTAGAGCACAACCAAAACCGCCCCGAGTTTCTCCTAGGCGGAGAAACTCGGGGCGGTCTTTTTTTATTCAAGCGAACTAATTTTTGTGTTTACTTAAGTGTAACTTTTCCACCAGCGTCTTCGATCTTCTTTTTCAACTCTTCGGCAGCGGCCTTGTCCACTCCCTCTTTCAACATTGCTGGAGCCTTATCGACGATGTCCTTAGCCTCTTTTAGACCAAGCCCCATGATGTCTTTCACCGCTTTAATAACCTGAATCTTCTGCTCGCCAACAGCAGTCAACTCAACGTTAAATGACGACTTCTCCTCGGCTACGGCGCCGGCGGCTGCAGGTCCCGCGGCCACAACAGTAGCAGCGGCAGAAACACCAAACTTCTCCTCTAGTAAGTGGACCAGTTCAGAAAGCTCAATAACACTCATGGCCTCAATCTTTGAAACCAAGTCTTTGAACTTCTCCGGAATTACTACATCTTTATTTTCCATAATAATTTTTGATTTAATAATATTAAGCCTTCTTCTTCGCTATTTGATCAAGTGACATTACGAATCCTTGAATCGAGGAGTTCATAACGTTAAGCAACTGACTCAACAGAACCTCGCGTGATGGAATCTTCGACAACGCGATCATTTCAGATGCGCTCAGGAATTTTCCAGATAGTAAACCTCCGACAATGGACATTTTGTCTTTCAGCTTTGACTGAAACTCTGCAACTGACTTTGCAGGAATTATAGAGTCCTTACCAAAGGCTATTGAGATCTGTCCCTCAAGCTTCGGCATATCACCCGCAATTTTTGTTTCAGCCAACGCTCTTTTCAGTAGTGACTTCTTCGAAACCATATATCCTACACCATTCTCTCGCAAACCACTTCTAATGGCATTGGAGTCAGCTGAAGTTAACTTACCGAAATTTACAAACACGGCTGATCCAGCATCGGCAATCTTCTCAACCAATTTACTTGAAATCTCCTTTTTTTGTGCTTTTTTTAATGGCATAAATTTAAAACGGCCCGAAGGCCGCCTATTAGTTTTGAACCTAATCGACCCTGAGCAGGACTTAATTCTGTTTATGCAGACGCCTACCTTCTTCGGTAATCATTAGTATAATAAAAAATCCCCCGATGTCAAACATAGGGGGGCGAACAGATATCAAGCGCAGCCTTCCGGGCCCGGACGAGAAGGCTC
>JACQCW010000070.1 GCA_016201425.1 Candidatus Vogelbacteria bacterium
CGCGATTAAGGGACTAAGTATCAGTCTAGTTATGAGGAGACAAGCGCCTCAGGGCTTGCAGGGAACGAGCAACCGACCAACCGTGCCGTAGTCGTTGTCGAGGTAGTTCAGGTTGACGATCCAACGCTTGCCATTCCAGTTAAGGTAAGCAACGTAATGCTTGCGGGACTTGCGGTTCACCCAGAAATGTACAAGGTATCATCCATAACACCACCCATCGAGTGAATCTTCTGGTAAACTAATCCTCTCCAGGCTGAATCTTATTTGGGATCTAAAATCCTCCAATACCTTGCACCAAGTATCTTCATTTTTTATTGAAGTTCCCGCCTGCCAGCGCCTGATGTCGCAGACAATGGCGGGCAGGTCTGCATACACCACTCTATCTGAAGCCTTAACCGCAGATATTCTCGATGTATGAATACTGGATTCAGTAGCGAGAAGCCGTAACCACTCGCGTATTCACCTACTACCGATGTATAGCTTAGCATATGCAAAAGAAAAGGGCCGATCAATTAAGATCGGCACCTGTAGACGGCCCTCGGCTTTCGCCAAAGGGTCGCGATTAAGGGACTAAGTATCAGTCTAGTTATGAGGAGACAAGCGCCTCAGGGCTTGCAGGGAACGAGCAACCGATCACTCGTGCCGCAGCCGTCGCCGAGGTAGCTCAGGCAGACGACCCAACGCTTGCCACCCCAGTGAAGGTAAGCAACGCCATGCCCGCGGGACTCGCGGTCCACCCAGACGGTTCCCGTGAGCGGGATTTAGTACGGTCTGAGCTCCTCGGGAATGCTCACAGTGAGCTTCTCGTTCTCGCCATCGCGCTGACCGAGGTTGGCCCCGAGCTTGAGGGCCCGCTTGAGCAACTCATCACCGCTGATCGGAGACTCGCCCTCGGAGAGAACGGGGACACCCTCGAACTGAACAACGCCTGCCCTGGGCTCGACGTCTGACACGAGATCGAAGCCTTCCTGGCTGAAGTCTCGCTTGAAGATACTGCCACCCAAATCCACCTTGAAGGTGGGGTTGGTGCGAATCTTCGAGAGCTCAGCGAGAACACCGGCCAGTAGCTTGTCGGCCTCATTGCCCTTGCCAGCCTTCCGCAGAGTTTCGACACGAGACTGGATCTCATTCACTTGATTGGTAGACATTGTGGTATCCTCCTTTCGCATACCTGCTTTCGGCAGCTGCGAGATGTTGATTACCGTTGTGATTGTTGACAGAAAACGGAGTCTGTCTTTGTTTTGATACTTAGGAAATCGAAGAGCTACCAAACTTTTTTCTACCATAAGTATAGCATCACCAACACTATATGTCAAGGTAGGCAATAAAAGCCTTATTTCTCAAGGATTTAGTTACAAATCAATACATTATAAGTGGCTGTGTAGTAGTGAGTCATTAATTTGGCGAACCATGGCGGTTCTGACATAGGAGTCTATATTAAAAGATTCCAGTCTCCACTCGTCAAAAATAACTACAGGGCTCAATTGCAAACTTTCTGGAATATATCCGAGTCTATGTAAAATACGATAGACCAAAACAGCCTCGAAGTTTTTAAGATCTTTGTCAACCAGATCATTAGTGGCCATCAGAAACAGTGCCGAGTTCACATCATTAAAAAGCTCAGAATCCTTTTCCTCTCCCCTAACCAATCTTCTAACAAGTGAAAAGATCCGTGAAGTTAGCTCAACTCTTTTTTTATCTTTCACAATCTGGTCAAAGACGTTTAACTTCTCAACGTTCACAATTCGCCAGACTTCTCTTCCCTTAACCAAAGATAATTTTGAATATGAAAGATCTTGGAGTCCATACCGTAATTTAGATTCGAGTTTCCTAACCCCCTGAGCAATACCCCGAACAAGCCCAAAATCCTCCGTAAAGAGATCGAGATATCGATTACTCTCGCCCACATTCACCCCTCCTAAAACCCATCCTTCGGTTGTGTAAATACTGTACATTATCCAATTAGAGTTTCTTGACGATCCACGCAGTAAATATCATCCCTCCAACTTTTATTTCTTCGCCCATCCCAGCTTCAAATTTAATATGTGACAAGTTAACGGCCTTTCTGATATCTTCAGCAAACTTCTCTAAAAACTTTTGTTCGATATCAGATCCATAAATTGTAAGTTCCACCTTTTGGCTTGGAAGCAAATTAATTTTCTTCCTCATGTCCTGAAGAGCTCTGGTCAACTCTCTTAAGTTCCCCTCCTCTTTAAGCTCTGGAGTAATATCTACATCAAGCTCAACCTCCTTCCCTATCTTGTCATCAAAAACAACTTCCTTAACATTCACTTCATCTTTAATGAGCGCGAGTAAATCTTGTCTATCTTGCAACTCAATACTTTTGATCTTCAACCCTGCGAGTGGCTGTCTGACCGGAATTGCCAATGTCTTTCTTTCATCGAGAGCAGCAGACACAATATCTCTGACCGACTGCATCTCTTCGAAGATTCTTTTTTTATTTTCAGTCTCATCGTCCAGCAATTCACCAAAAAACGGCCACGATTCTAGGTGGACGCTCTCTTCTTTACCACCAATACTTCGGTAAATTTCCTCAGCAATAAAAGGCATAAAAGGTGCAATAACCTTAGAGAACTCCTCAAGTACCCAACACAAGGTGGTAAGTGCGGCTGCCTTTTCTCCGACATCGTCCGACTTTAATCGCTCTCGAGACCGTCTCAAGTACCATGTCGACAGATCATCCAGAAAATCAAAAATCGGTCGCGAGGCTCTATCGAGCTCATAGTCCTTTAACCTCTTTTCCACCTCTTCAGCGAGACTACTGAGACGAGCCATAATCCAAATATCCAAAACATTTTTGCTTCTTTCCCCCTTTGTGATGCAACTTTCATCCGCGTATAGTTTATAAAAAGATAGTACATTTTGAATTCGTAAAATAACCTTTTTATAAATCTCATCAACCCCTCTCTCCGAAAATCTAAGATCATCTGCACGAACTGCCTGTGACGAAACCAAGTAATAACGGAGTGCGTCTGCGCCGTACTTTTCGACTACGTACATCAAGTCCGGATAATTCTTGAGCCGCTTACTCATCTTCTGTCCGTCTTCTGCTAAGATCATTCCATTAACCACAACATTATTAAATGCGGGCTCATCAAAAAGAGCCGTCGATAAAACCATCAGAGAGTAAAACCACCCCCTCGTTTGATCAAGCCCTTCTGCTATGAAGTTTGCGGGGAAATTTTTTTCAAACCATTCTTTATTCTCAAATGGGTAATGAATCTGCGCATAAGGCATAGATCCCGACTCAAACCAGCAATCAAACACTTCGTTGATTCTCTTATATTTAGCGCCACATTCACAGCTTAACTTTACGTCATCAATAAACGGCTTATGCAAATCAAGTTCGTAATTTTCATTGTGAGGCAAAGGAGAGAAGTTGAGCCGGCGCACCTCGGCATTTTTAAGATAATAAAGTTCTCGATAATCTTTTAAGAGATCTTTAATAATACCCTGTGGCGACACACTACGAGCCACCGCCTGCATAAGCCATGTCGGATCACCATGAGAAACAATCAAAATATTCTGGCCTTTATATTTCTCTTCAAGTTCATACAATAGCGAGGCAACACGATTCCTAACATCAATAAGATTCTCGCCTCCCTCTGGACGTATATTAAAACGTTCAAGCTGAGTCTTAAAGTGACTGTGATAGCTCTCTATGGACTCGTTATTGTAAGCACCAAAATTCACCTCATGAAGCCTAGCGTCGTAAATAACTTTACTCGTATCATAACCGATCTCGTGAACGACAATCTGCGTCGTCTCCTTGGTCCTTGTATAATCAGAAGAAATTATTAACGTAATTTTTGAATCTTTAAGTAACTTGGCCGACTCTTCTACTTGCTTACGACCGACCAAAGTTAGATCGTTACCGTCCGGATCGCAAGTTATTTTGCCGGCGACATTAGATTCCGCCTCACCATGACGCATTATAAAATATTGATTATTTGATTTTACCTCTTTTTTAATATCTTCAATGGAACCTAAAACTTTTATCTTTTTACAGCCCTCACACCTCCACACGGGTAAGGGTGCTCCCCAATATCTGGCCCTTGAAATGGCCCAGTCTCTGGCGCCTTCAAGCCAATTACCAAATCTGCCATCTCTTATATTCCCTGGTATCCAAAGCGTCTTTTGATTATTCGCTAATAGTTTATTTTTAAATTCTGTAACTTTTACAAACCACGAAGAGGCCGCGTAATTTAGCAGGGGTGTATCACATCTCCAGCAATGAGGATAAGAGTGAGTAATTTTTTCCTTAGCAAAAAGTAAGCCCCTATGCGCCAAATTTTTTATCACTTCTATATCTGTACTTTGATGGTCTGTGCCTGTCTCCTTATTATCTTTTGGTTTTACAAAAAGTCCGGCAAAATCCTTGACTTCCGGTCGCATCTGACCGTTGGTACCAACATGCTGAATAAATGGCAGCTTATCCTTCACCCCCAAATTCATGTCATCCTCACCAAATGCCGGCGCAATATGCACGACACCAGTGCCATCTGTAGTTGTCACAAAGTCCGCACCATATATCTTCCATCCATTCTCGTGGTTTTTTAGAGTTGTGTCACTAGAATAATAATCAAACAAAGGTTTGTACTTTTTACCAATCAGATCTTTGCCTTTAAAACCTCTTATCTCATCTAATTCAATAACTACTCCTGGTAAAGTAATAGTAGCAACAGAGTCGTTACCCTCTGGATGTACGGCGTCACCACCTAAAACTTTTTTATCTGCGTTGTCAGTTGCAGCAAAAATATATGTTTCACCCTCTTTAATAGTTGAATGAGTCCCAACAACTTTTTTTACGTGAACCTGCATATATTCGACTTCTGGGTTCACCGCCAGCGCCACGTTCCCCGGCAAGGTCCATGGGGTAGTTGTCCAAGCCAATACAAAAGTTCCTGGCTCGTCTACTAGTTCGAACTTAGCAGTCAACGAAATGTCCGTGATATCTTTATATCCCTGATTAACCTCGAAGTTGGCCAGCGTAGTCTCACAGCGCGGACAAAGATGCATTGCCTTATATCCTTCGTAAATTAAATCCTTATCAAACAAAGTTTTAAAGATCCACCAGATCGTCTCGGTATAGGTCCAGTCCATTGTCTTGTATGGATTATCCATATCAACAAACCTTCCAAGCCTTGGAATAATTCTTTTCCAATCTTTTTCGTAGCGTAAAACCGAATCTTTCGCCGCAGAATTAAATTTGGCAACACCTAAAGATTCAATATCCCCTTTAGTCTTTAACCCAAGCTCCCCTTCAATTAAATTCTCGATCGGCAAACCATGACAATCCCATCCCCACTTACGTGCTACATAGTACCCCTTCATCGTTTTATACCTCGGAATAACATCCTTGATCGTCATGGGTAAAATATGTCCGTAATGAGGTAGCCCGGTTGCAAACGGTGGTCCATCATAAAACACAAACTCCCCAGCTGGTGAATCCTTAGCCAAAGACTTTTCAAATATTTTATTATCTTGCCAAAATTTGAGTGTTCTCTCCTCTCTTTCGTTCACACTCTCTGGCTTATCAGGAGCATTTAGTGGCTTCTCTTGCATAATGTTAAGATTAGCATAATATAAGCGACGAGCAAGAATATATGCCGTTCACGTTTCTTAAAGAAATATTCCGAGACTATAAAGTAGGAGCTGTTACAAAAAGCTCTAGTTTTGTGGTAAAAAAAGTTTTGTCAGAGATAGGCCCAAGCGATAAACTCATCGTTGAATACGGACCAGGCGACGGTGTGGTTATTAAGCCACTGCTCAAAATTCTATCTAAAGATGCCAAAATAGTTGGTATAGAACCAAACCAAAACTTTTTCCAAAAACTTAAAAAGATCGGCGACAAAAGATTTGAAGCAATCAACGGCTATGCGGGAAAGACCGAGAACAAAATTCACAGAGCAGATATTGTTATTTCAAGTATTCCATTTACACTAATGAGTAAAAAAGAGCGGGAAGAGATAATTAAATTTACTCACCAAGCCCTCAGGCCGGGCGGCAAATTTATTGTCTATCAATACTCAACTCTTGTACTCTCGATATTAAAAAAATATTTTAAAACAGTTGACGTCTCACTCGAACCCCGCAACCTACCTCCATATTTCTTCATGGTCTGTCGTAAATAGCTATTCTCAAAGTTTAGCTTGACAAGATTAAACTTTAGGTATATAATACGACCGAACTAGCATCTTGATAAACTTAAACCTAGACCACTCAGGAGGTGGCCAATGCGAAAAGCCTTAAAGAGGTTTCTCAACTTTTTCGGCGCTGCTCTTGTACTCCCTGCCATATTCTGGTTTGGAGTGAACATTGATCTAATGATGAACGGGGGTTGGTTGAAGACGGTTGGATCACAGTTTCAGTGGTACAACTACTTCACAACTTACCACGCGTTGACCATCATGTACATGAATGGGCAGCTCGATATCGCCTTCTGCCTCTACGCAGCGGTGGCAACGATCATCGGTCTGTTCTATGTCGTGGCCGACAAGATCTGAAACACTACTACTTTTCCCCGATCACCCGATCGGGGAACTTTTTTTATTATAAAATTAGCTACTTAAAAAAGAACATAAAAAATCCCCGAGATGTCTCGGGGACCATTTTTAAAGTTCTAAGAAATCTTTAACGGTTTTCAAAACAAGCGCCACGACCTCATCCTTACTCATATCGTCTATGTGAAGGATTTGATGATGTCCCTCTTCAACCGATTTCAAATACCCCTGTCTCACCCGTTTATGATATTCAATATCTTTTGATTCGAAGTGGTCGAGCTCTTGTCCACGGGCTCTCATTCTCTCTAACGCCTTCTCGGTATCAAGATCGAGAAAAATACAGAGATCGGGTTTTAACGTAACGACTTCTCGCTTCAAAAAATCTGACAGTGGAACAAGGTCAAATCTCTCTGGTCCATAAATCTGATAGGCATCGCTAGAGTGATAAAACCTATCAGAAATAACATGGATACCTGACTTGGTTTTTGGAATAACAACCTGACCCAAGTGATCTATGCGGGCACCATAGGCCAGCAACAATTCAGCCTTGGGGTCAATCAAATAACCTCTCTTGGCGAGAAGAACCTTTCTTGTATCTTCAGCAAAAGGTGTCCCACCGGGCTCACGAGTAAAATATACTCTATCTCCCGGTAAATGGAGCTTCAGATTTTCAATACAGGTCCCCTTACCGGAGCCCTCACCACCTTCTACGACAATAAATTTGCCCCTAGTTTTGTTTTCCATAATCTTTGTTTCTTTCATAGATTACAAAACTATACCTATATTGATTCTTTTTGTCCGCAGCATGCTCCTCTCTTTGAATCAAAGACCAAAATGCAGGATCTATTGCCGGGAAAAAAGTATCGCCCCATATAACTTCCGTATCAATCTCGGTCACGTAGAGCCTGTCTGCTAGACCTATGGTTTGATTGTATATATTGCCTCCACCAATGATGAAGATCTCATCACTACCAGGAGAATTTTTAGCAATAGAAATTGCTTCATCCACATTTCCAGCGCGAATAGTGCCAAACTCTGACCAATGAACATCTCCAGTTACAACAATATTGGTTCGATCTAAGAGAACTTTACCGATAGATTGAAACGTTTTCCTGCCCATTATTATCGGGTGACCAAGGGTCGTTTTCTTAAAAAACGCCAAGTCAGCGGGATGTTTCCATGGAATTCCCCCGGCTTTGCCGATCACTCCGTTTTTATCTTTAGCAACAATTATTGAGATCATATAGCCACTTCTCCTTTAATCGCCGGATGCGGATCGTAACCCTCGAGCCTAAAGTCGTCAAACTTAAAATCAAAAATATTTTTAATTTCCGGATTCAATCTCATAATCGGCAACGCCTTCGTCTCGCGTGAAAGTTGTTCTTTCACTTGCTCCAAATGATTCACATATATGTGAGTATCCCCAAGTGTATGAATAAATTCCCCGGGCTTTAGGCCTGTCACTTGTGCAATCATCATTGTAAGTAGTGCATATGAGGCGATATTGAATGGCACACCTAGAAATGTGTCAGCACTTCTTTGGTAGAGTTGACACGAAAGTTTACCATTAGCAACATAGAACTGAAAGAAGGCGTGGCATGGTGGCAACTTCATCTTGTCAACATCAGCAACATTCCAAGCACTCACAATTAATCGCCGATCATTTGGCCTTGATTTAATTCTCTCAATCACATTCGTAATCTGGTCAATTTTTCGATTGTCTGAGCTCGGCCATGAACGCCACTGATATCCATAGACTGGGCCGAGCTCGCCATTTGCATCTGCCCACTCGTCCCAAATACGAACTTTATGATCTTTGAGATATTTAATATTTGTACTCCCCATCAAAAACCACAAAAGTTCATGAATGATAGATTTGAGATGAACTTTTTTGGTAGTCACAAGCGGAAAACCTTTTTCAAGATCATAACGAACCTGGCGACCAAAAACGGAAATCGTATCTATACCGGTGCGATTTTCTTTCGTAACACCGTTATCTAAAATATCCTGAAGTAGATCCAAATATTGTCTCATGTTTTCTCCTTTCACACATCATATCTATAACTTTAAATTTTCAAAAGTGCACAACCTCTAACATATAAAATATCACATTCATGCAAGTACTAATAGATTGACCATGTACCCAACCTGGTACGTGGTTGACGACCTTATAAAATAACAAAAAAAATGCCCCGACCGAAATCGGGGCACACTCCCTCAAGTTCTCAATTCTTTGGCTCGACTGGATCTTCGTTTTTTGTCCTGCGCCATCGCCATTTATTCCTAACATACCAGTCAGTGACCAGTAAGCAAGGAACCAAAACCGGTAGTATCGGAGCGAAGACCAAATAACCGATAGATCCTTCTCCACCCCATCCAAAAAGCATACCGGCCAATGTACCTAAAACAAATACACTGAGCCACATTACCAAACAGTAAATAACAACATAACCCAGAATCAAAAGAACTTCTGCCATTATTCCTCCTTTATTTTGTAACGCCTTATTTGAGGAAGCGCTGACTAGCGTTGACCTCATCCAAGAGTTCCTTGTTGGAATACTTTCGTCGCTTGATTTCAACCCACTCATTACGCGAGAGCTTCAAATTACTTGGGCAAACTGATCTCATCCATTTGTAGCAATCAGTCTCTTCCCCAGTAAACGGATTAATTCTCGTATACTCAAGAACCTGGCAGTTATGAATCCGATCGAACGGCTCCTTCGAGCTATCGAGCTCGTGGTATGTCTCCATAGGGATGCGCTCAAGAAGCACACGGCAAGCCCACATGAACTCTCCATGAACAACCATGCACACATCTTCATCTGAAGCTTCGCGATGAAGTCTATCAAACACCGACCACACCCTAAGGCACAAATTGGCGATTGACTCACCACCCCCAGGAATTGGCATTAGGAACTTATCCTTCCTATAAATTTCCATCTCCTCAAGATAGCAGCGCTCTCTCTGTTCGGGCGAAAGCATATCCATAAGACCGTAGTCCCTCTCGCGGAGATTGAAGTCCTTACGCCACTCGGCATTCTTGAAATTCAAAAGCGCTGCCGTCTCAAGGGCCCGCAGATATTCAGAAACAAAATAGCGATCAAACTCTTTGGCGATGTTCCTCTTGATCCATCTACCAGTTACAATCGCCTGTCGTCGTCCAAGATCCGTAAGACGAAACTTCTTACTGTGACGATTCAAGAACTCCGGAGTTAAAATCGTTTTTGGATCTGCCCCAGCATTGATGAGCTTCTTGGCGGCGTTCCCTTCCGAAAATCCGTGCCTTACCAAAACAAATCTCTTTGGCATCATGCCAACCACTCTCCTTCTCCCGCATTAGCGGTTTCAATTATGATTGTTTTTTCAATGATCCCTACATGATCGTTCTACCAGAAATCCATATTTTGTCAAATGTTTTTTTAAATTGAAAGATATATAATGTCTGTAATATGGCGCTATCAGACAAAGAGATATTGAGACACATCGATCTCGGCAATATTTTGATCGATCCCTTTCGTGAGGATAACTTAGCTACATCAAGCTATGACGTTTCGCTTGGAGAATATTATTTCCGTGAACAAAAACCAAACGACGACATGCGCATCTATAATGTATATAGTAAGAAGCATACCGAACGAGTTTGGGGCACAGAACCGAGCAAAGCCAAGCGCGCGATTGATATTTTGAAAGGAATTGAACTTGAAGGAATAAGTGACGATGACCGAGTAATTTTGATTGGCCCCGGTGAAACCATCTTGGCACAC
>JACQCW010000075.1 GCA_016201425.1 Candidatus Vogelbacteria bacterium
CGATTGTGTTCATCTTTCACTCCTTATTGTAAGCTCATCCCAGAAAAAATATGCCAACCATAACAGGCATTACCCTCAGGATTACGAACCTCTTCCTCTCCATAAAACAACCAGAATTGTTCGCGCCCCTTAAGGTGTGGTGGATCTGCCACAACATTCTTGTAGACCAATCCATCAAGCGAAATATCGACACCTCGGCCACCAAGAAATAGTTCTTGCTCATACGCTTGCGCCAAAGCCTTTTTTACAAGCTTCAGGGCGTCTTTACTGTACCATCCACCATAATTCATAACCCAGATTGGCGAGTCTTTGAACCAGATAGTCGTAGTGCCTGCAGACATATTTGTCTCAAGATTCACACAGTAACGATCAAGGAGATACAGGTCGCCATCGCGAAAGGCAATAGCTTTGTATCCGGGCAAGTCAGGAATCTTAAACTCCTCACTCCCGTTAACCCAACCCTGCAGCATCGCCTTAAAGAAGAATGCTTTCACTTTATCAGTCGCAATCAACACTTTAAGCCTCCTTTGAATCACTTTTTACAATTTCAAAGTTCTACTTATTTTAACACCAAACTACATTAATTCGTAAAGAGTGTCAAATAAAAACAAGCCAATGATTTTGGCTTGTTTTTATTTTTTGTTATTAAAATTTACTTTCTTGCTGCGATAATCGTTTGCTCAATGTTCTTAGGCACGATTGCATACTCCGAGAATTCCATCGAGTAGCTGGCGCGGCCCTCGGTCATTGATCGCAAGGCTGTGATATAACCGAACATTTCTGAAAGTGGCACTTTGGCTCTCACAACTTTGGCCTGACCCCGATCTTCCATCCCTTCGATCTGAGCACGCTTTGAACTCAAGTTACCGGTGACATCACCCATAAACTTCTCTGGTGTTACAACCTCAACCTTCATAATCGGCTCAAGAATCACCGGCCCAGCTTTCTTACAAGCATCTTGTACGCCCATTGATCCAGCCAATTTGAAAGCCATTTCAGACGAGTCAACGTCGTGATATGAACCATATGTAAGTGCAACTGAGACATCAACCATCGGATATCCTGCTACGACGCCACGTACAAGTCCCTCTTTTACACCCTTCTCAACGGCTGGAATAAACTCCTGTGGGATGACACCTCCCTTGATAGCATTTACGAATTCATACCCTTCTTCTCGCTTCACATTCTTTGGAATCTTCGCACCCTCCTCAAGTTTCTCGAGCGGCTTTACTGTAAGTACTACGTGACCATACTGACCCCTACCTCCTGATTGTTTAATATATTTATTTTCAGCCTCAGCCTCCTTTGTGATTGTCTCTCTATATGCAACCTGTGGCTTACCAACGTTTGCCTCAACTCCAAACTCTCTCTTCATACGATCGACAATGATATCCAGGTGAAGTTCTCCCATTCCAGAAATAATAGTTTCCAAAGTCTCCTCATCTGTCTTAATGACAAATGTTGGGTCCTCATCTGAGAGTCTCTTAAGCGCCAGCCCCATCTTCTCTTGATCAGCCTTGGTCTTAGGTTCAATTCGAAGTGACACGACTGGCTTAGGGAAGACAATTCTCTCAAGCACGATTGGCTTGTTCTCATCGCAAAGAGTGTCCGAAGTTTTTGTGCTCTTTAACCCCACCATAGCGGCGATCTCTCCAGCAAAAACTTTCTTGACTTCTTCTCTATCATTGGCGTGCATTCGAAGAATTCGGCCTACTCGCTCTTTTGTATTGTTTGTCGAATTATAAACATACGAACCTGCCTCAATCGATCCAGAGTAAACACGGAAGAATGTGAGCTGTCCCACAAACGGATCTGACTGCACTTTGAAAGCCAGTGCAGAAAAAGGCTCCTCATCTGAAGCATGCCTTACAAGATTTTCTTCACCAGTGTTTGGATCGAAACCTTTTACAGGGGGAATATCGAGTGGTGATGGCAAGTAATCAACAACAGCATCAAGAACGAGTTGCACTCCCTTGTTCTTCAAAGCTGAACCGCAAAACACCGGTACGATCTTGTTGGCGATACAAGCCTTTCGCAAAATTTTCTTCAATTCATCAACGGCAATCTCCTTGCCCTCCAAATATTCACTCATCAAGATGTCATCTTCGGCAACAATCTTTTCGATCAACTCCGCTCGATACTTAGTGGCGTTAGCCTTCAAATTTTCAGGTACCTCAGCCTCCTTCACCTCCTTTCCCATGTCGCCCTCAAAGTAGTAAGCCTTCATCTTAAGAAGATCTATAACTCCTTCATGATTCTCTTCCTCTCCAATTGGTATCTGCATTCTGACAGCTCCTTTTGTTAATCTATCGATAATTGTTTTGAAGGAGTGTTCAAAACTTCCGCCCATGCGGTCAAGCTTATTGATGAAACAGATTCGTGGGACCTTTCCTTCGTCAGCATAACGCCAGTTTGTTTCAGACTGTGGCTCAACTCCAGCAACACCATCAAAAACCACAACTGCGCCGTCCAAAACTCGCAGACTTCTTTTGACTTCAACAGTAAAATCAATGTGGCCTGGGGTATCTATAATATTGAAACGATGTTCCTTAGTCTTATCGCCCTTAGCATAAGTAGGTGTCCAGAAAGCAGTAACAGCCGCGGCAGTAATAGTAATGCCTCGCTCTCGTTCTTGTTCCATCCAATCCATGACCGTATCTCCCTCATGCACCTCACCTATTTTGTGAGAGACCCCAGTATAAAAAAGAATCCTCTCAGAGGTTGTAGTTTTGCCAGCATCGATGTGGGCAACAATACCTATATTCCTAACTTTTTCTATTGGAGTTCCTCTTTCCATGTATATTTTTACCAAGCGAAGTGGGCGAAGGCTCTGTTGGCTTCGGCCATCTTGTGAGTGTTGTCTCTTTTCTTAATTGCCTCACCTTCGTTCTTTGAGGCGGCGATAAGTTCAGTAGCCAACTTCTCTTTCATTGGAGCACCCTTTTTAGCTCTGGCAGCCAAAATAATCCAACGCATAGCAAGAGCCAATCTCCTGTTTGGGTTTAGTTCTCGTGGTACCTGATATGTGGCGCCTCCTATCCTTCTTGATCTGACCTCCATTAGCGGACCAACATTCTGCATGGCAAGATCAAAAACCTCCAATGGATTCTTAACCTTTGTCTTTTCCTTAATTACATCCATGGCATCATAGACAATAGTTCGAGCAGTATTCTTCTTGCCCCTTTCCATAATATAGTTTATGAATTTACCAAGTTCCTTAGAGTTATAAACAAACTCCGGGCCAACCATATTTCGATTTTTTACTTTTCTTCGCATGTCGTTATTTATTATTTCTTAGCTTTAGGCCTTTTAGCGCCGTATCGACTTCTACCTTGCCTCCTTGTTTCAACTCCGGCTGAGTCAAGCACCCCTCTTACAATATGGTATCTCATCCCTGTAAGATCCTTAACCTTTCCACCTCGAATTACGACAACGGAGTGCTCCTGTAAGTTGTGACCAATTCCTGGAATATATGCTGACACTTCCATTCCGTTTGTCAGTCTTACTCTTGCAATTTTTCGCAAAGCTGAGTTTGGTTTCTTTGGAGTTGTGGTCTTCACACTGACACAAACACCTCTCTTGAATGGTGATGGGTAAAAAACAGGTTTATTTTTCTTAGCATTAAAGCCCTTTGTAAGCGCGATCGACTTAGACTTGATTTTGATCGGCTTTCTCGGCCTTTTGATCAATTGATTTATTGTTGACATTGTAGGCGATACTATATATTTTTCTCATAAAAAAGTCAACAGAAATGAAAAAAGCCCGCCTGGTTTTTGAACCAAACGGGCCTGCATGCTCACTGTATTAACTCTTCGGCGGCCGAACCAACTTTCCGAACACACACTCGTCGAAACCAATGTCGCGGTATGCAGCCTCGCCAACCAGAGTTACAGCTGTTTGAGCGGCATCATTCAGATGTTCAAAGGAGATATCGTCAAACGCAATCGTTCGAAGCATTCCACCAGTCATACCGCCAACTCGCTGCTGCTCGCGAAACTCGGGCTTCAAATCTCTCACATCAAGAAAAAGTTTCACTTTTCCTCCTTTGTCAGTGTCTCAACCAGCGCCTTGACTTCCATCAAACTGGCGACTTGCCAACCGTTCAAGGTCTGACCCTCAGGAACCGACTTTGTCGAAATCCAGATCGCCTTCATCCCGATCGAATTCGGGCCAACGACATCACGCGAGAAGTTGTCGCCGACATAGATCGCCTCATCGGGAGTGAGCTTCATCTCGCGAAGGACTTTTCGGAAAAGTTCAGGATGGGGCTTCCTGATGCCTTCGTATGAAGAAAAATAGCCCTTATGAAAGTAATCCATAATTCCCCAGTAATACATGTCTCCCCAATGAGCCACACCAGGCCATGGCGTATTAGAGATTAGACCGATTTGGAGTCTGGCTTTCCGAAAAGCAGATAAAATCTCCTCTGCCCCCTCAATAAGCTTCGACTGATCTCCAAAGAATTCACCATACAAAATCTCAAGAAGATACTCTTGATCGTTTGAGGCCATTTCAACACCTAACTCCTTAAGAGCCGCCTTCAAACTTTCAGCGAATGTGGCCTCCTTGAGATTTTGAAAGCTTACTTGTCGTGCCTCAAGATACTTCTCCGACAGCTTCTTTAGCAGTGTTTGGTAATCCATCTTCGGCATTCCCTCATCAGCAATCTCCGCTGCCTTCTCATAAAAGTGCTTCGAGACCTTGTCGGGATTAGGGTATGAAACCAGTGTACCACCAAGATCGAAGATAACAGCCTTCAGTGCCATGACATCCTCCTTATTAATTGGGCTATACCCAATATGTAAATGTACACAGATCTTTA
>JACQCW010000065.1 GCA_016201425.1 Candidatus Vogelbacteria bacterium
AAAGCTGCCAGCAGATTAATATTGTCGAACTCACCATTTGAAATCTTGCTAGTTAAATCCTTTTTAGACAGCCAAAATGTCTCAATAAATTCATCTTCGTCTTCACCTAACGAATGTTTAAAAAGTTTAGTACATAGGACTACATATTGTTTTTGGTCCGACAATCTGTTCATGGTATAAAAATAGCCTAAAATTTGTGTATTTTTTGCGCTATACCCGGATTCTTCCGCAAGTTCTCTCTTAGCAGCTGCTTTAATGCTTTCCCCGGTTTTCCTGCTACCGCCTGGCAGTTGCCACATGATCTTGTTTGGCGGGTAGCTGTATTCTTTCTGGATTAGAACCATATTTTTTGTATTAATAGCAATTACAATGACCGAATCAGGTTGCATGGGTGCGAGTCGAACATAATCCTTTTCTAGACCGTTAGGCAGCTTAGTCTTATCCTCGACTATCTTTAAGTGTTCATGATCAAAGACTACCTTTGAAGAGATGGTTTTCCATAGCCTTGGTTTTTTATTCATAAACCTTCTCCTTGCTTTCTCCTCAAGCGTAGATGAATAACTAATACCATAGTTTCAGTAATTAAGCATGTTCACTATACGGAATATCTCTCCTCTTAATGTAAAAACTTACCCAAATAGCTATTTTTTGGGGGCGAGGGAGATGGTGTATTTTTTTAGGAAGTAGACGGGATTTGCAGCTAGTTTCGCTCTCCTCAGACCCTCCACTCCTAGATCCTGCTCATGATTCAAATTTTTAACACCCTTTTCGTACAAATTCTTTGCGGACAAATAGTCAAGAGCAATCCCAAGACCTTTTATATCTCTATCGGCCTTTTTGTAGTGCCACATTGCAAATTCGTCTGAAAGTATCTCGGCTATAGAGAATGCTTTTAATTCGTCGCTGACTTTAATACCGACTATATGAATGTTGCTTGTGCTTATCGTGTTGTAGTTGCTTAGTATTTTATCTATTGCCTTCAACTCGTTTTCATTAAACGAATTCTTAGAAATCACATGTTCGCCCCACTTCTCGACAACTTTACGTATGTTTTTCCTGTCAACTTCATGGATTAAATCAAGTTCGGTTATTGACATTTGATGTTCATTTTCTTGCATAAAGTGTCTCAAATATTGTCGCTTTTTACCGTTATGGCTGCCCTCAAGATCTATCATGCTTCTGATGGCAACAATGTAGTCATGGTTATCACGATCTTCTGTTACGACAAAACTGGCATCATTCTTCAGTTTTTCTGCAACAAACTCAGGTATCAGTCGAAGTGCATGCTTATCTTCTTTGATGGAGTGTTCTAACAATCTTTTAGCTGTCTCTTTGATTTTGTGCAAACCAAAAAAAGTATAGAAGTAATCCTCAGGGTCTAAATAATCTTGAAACCTTATTACCAGATTGTTGTTAAGCTGACACAGCTTTAGCTTATTCTGATGATCCCAGCTCCACATACTTATAAAGTTAAAATCTGAATATAAAAAGTTTGGTCTAATTGCTTCATTTATATACGCTTGATGCTCTGATGTCAGAGATACAAAATTTGGAAAGCTTGGTAGGCTGGTTTCTTTTAACGGAGAAGAATGGGGCATGACCTAATTAGTTTTGCATATCTGCCTGATTTGACAAAACAGCTTCTGCCTATTACGCTAAAGGTAAAGGTAGAAGCGGATGTTTGTAAGAAATAGACTACAAATCTTTATAACACTTGTAACATTAGCTTTTATTATCTGGTGGGTAAGCTTTCAACATGTCGTTGACCAACAGGGTTCTTCAGTAAATTGGTTTGAAAATACCTATGGGCTAGTTGCACTTATTGGATCTATCATCGGATTGGCAGCCGTAAAAAAGTGGGGTGGCGCAAAGGCCGTTGTTGGTAAAGCTCTACTGTTTTTCTCCCTCGGATTGTTTGCACAAGAGGTAGGTCAATTAGTATCTAGTTACTACACCCAGATAGCTCACACTGACTTGCCTTATCCGTCGCTAGGAGATGTTGCCTATTTTGGTAGCGTTATTCTCTACTTAATTGCGGCCTTATATCTTGCAAAAGCGGTAGCTATTAAATATCCACTTCGAAAATTGTCATATAAAATTCTAGCTGTAGGAGTGCCCATAGTCATACTTGCTATCTCCTATTTTGTTCTCCTATATCATTTCCAATACGACACCTCAAAACCATTAACTGTGCTTTTGGATGCTGGCTATCCATTAGGTCAAGCAAGTTACATATCTGTGGCGATAATTGCATATCTTTTGTCCCGCAAAATGCTTGGTGGTTTTATGAAAGCTGGAATCTTGCTAGTGATCTTCGCTTTAGTGGTGCAATATCTCTCAGATTTTACATTTTTATATGAAAGTCATCGCAGTGCTTATGTCCCTGGAAAGTTTGATGACTTGCTTTACCTTATTGCTTACTTTGTAATGTCGATTGCAATGTCGCAGTTCCTGACAATCTATAAAAACCTAAAGAATAAGGCTATAGAAGAATCTGTTGCAGAGCCACAACAGCAACCGGAGGCAGCGTAATGGATGTTTATGCGCAGATAGCCGTTAAGATTATCAAGCAGCAGGAGTCTATCATTGGGCCGGTGGCGATTGAGCAGGCTAAACGGGTTAGTGGCATCAAAATTGATTGGAATAGTAAAACTGTCACTATTAGTGGAGACGAAGCCGCCGCCATCGATAAGTTAGTGAACCAGTACAAAGAGCTCTTTGGGCAAATTTCCGTAGAAGTTTGTAAAGAAGCCGCCGGTTCTTTGGTGAACCAATTGCCAGCCGACGGTTTACCAGACACTCTAAAATAAGTCATTGTCTTAAAGTAATATTTGGTCGGCAATAGAGTACTCGTAAATTTACTTGCAATTCATGCAATAAAGTACTAATAATTAAAATGTAAATATTAGGAGGGTTGTATGGCTGTAGAACAAATTAATGATATGACGATGGGTATGCCGCCTGATGTAGCATATTTAGGTGGTACAGTGTTGGAGTTAATAGCAGATAGAGTAGAGCCAATTACTGATCAGGGACCACCCCAAACACCGCCACAGCCGTTTCAAACACACACTACGTCAGGTGAAGGCATTGCACGAATTAGTGACGATACCGATCAAGAGTATTTGCATGAGTAAACAGTATGCTTTATTGCTGTACTGTTGATGTAGTTACTCGAAAACTTCCTCAGACTAAAGTCATAAGATACCCAGATATCAGAAAGAAACTTTTAAAACTTGCAGCAGACGACCAAAAACTACGTCAATCTCGCGAGTTTTATTCAACTGATCTAAATATAATCAAACAGATTACCGAACAAGAAGATAGACGAATCGAAAAAGTTCTTGAAGTTTTGAGGGAAATTAAAACCCCTAGCGTTAAAAATGTTGATCTTGATGGATCCCGGGCAATCTGGCTGATCGCTCTGCACAATATTAATCATAAAGATGCCGGCAAGATAGTCTTAGCTAAAATGAGACAACTATACTATAGGAACAAAAACCAGGTATTTTATCCTGGTATTCCGTACCTAGTTGATAGAGTTATGATTGGATCAAGAAATTTTGATCATCAAGCCAAACAGCTTTATGGTACGCAAGGTTGGTACGTCAAAAATGGTGACGAACAAATAGACTCGGGCAGATTTCCAATAATTAATCCAAGAGGATTATCGATGCGACGAAAAAAATTTGATCTTACATACAGTCGTAAAACGGTCCTTAGATGCCGACATCGTATATGATTGAATCATTACAATCTGATAAAACAGTTTTAATCGCTTCAAGTTCTGTAGATAGAGCCACTTGGGAGCCAGTCGCTAAAGAAATTACTGATTGCGGCTACGAGGTTCTCGTCTACGAAGCAGATAAGGTTGCTCTTGGTGAAGTCCCTCTCGATATGGTTCTGGATAAAGAACACGGTCTGGAAATCCGCTACAACAATAGTTTCCTTTGTTTGAATGCTATTGGATCAGCATGGTATCGCAGGACAACTCTTATATCTGATGATAGTAAAGACGGTGCTGCCCAAATTGGTTTGGATGCCGAACGCAAAGCTATTCAAGGAGCGCTATGGGAAATGCTGCCAGACCAACGTTGGCTTAATGCTCCGGAACAAATCCGAAAAGCTGAAAGAAAAATTTCACAACTTTTGGTCGCGCAACAAATTGGTTTTGATATTCCAGTGACTACAGTGACTAATCAATGGCAGACCATACATACTGCATTACCTTCAGAAATTATTTGCAAAGCTTCATATTCTGTTATGTATGATGGTAGTGGATTTAAGGCACTTTTCACGACCCCCTTTGAGAATAATCCAGCTACGCTACCTCTTGATCACAATCCATTTCCTGGTCTCTGGCAACCCTATCTATCAAAGGCTCGTGAATGGCGAGTTACAGTGGTTGGCGATGAGGTCTTTGAAGCCACAATTTATACGTCCGATGAAGCTAAAGATGATTGGCGAAAACACCAGAATTATGCTAACAGAGTTGAGTTTCGAAGCGAGAGCCTCCCCGATAACGTACAGGAGAAATGCTTGCAGTATCTTGATCGTTTTGGATTAAGATTTGGGGCATTTGATTTTGTAGAAGACCATGACGGTAGGATAGTGTTTTTAGAATGTAATCCTAACGGGCAGTTTATGTGGCTTGAACAATATCTTGGTCTACCAATCTCAAAATCCATTGCTGCCGAGCTGATTAGGATTGCAAGTCTGCGTCCCTATAAGACATAAGCGTAATTTAAGTTAGAATTAGTGTATGGCGGTTGATGAACTACAGTCTAAGATTGGTACGCGTCGTCCTTTTGCCAGGCGTAAACAGCTGGAACAAGACCTGGAGCATGTTACCCAGGAAATGTATCGTAAGAATCTGGAGCTAGTTCAGACTAACCGGACGCTGTCGCTGCTTCGTACCATTGATAGTCTCGTTTTGGAATCCCAAGAGGCCCTGGAGAGCATGTGTACGCAGATTGCTCAATCTGTCACCAGTCTGACTGACTTCCCGATGGTCGCCCTGTTGGTCGTCCGGCCACATCATGAAGAAGAGCTGCGACCCTGTGGCTTGAGCATCAAAGATGCCCTAATTGGCAAAGGCTTGGACGATATCAAAAAAATCAAGCTGTTAATTACTACCAGTCCTTGGTTCGGTGCTGCCGAACGGACCAGTTTTATTCATCTGGCTGGATTATCAATCCAGAACATTAGTGACTTTTTGAATTGC
>JACQCW010000066.1 GCA_016201425.1 Candidatus Vogelbacteria bacterium
TTTCTAGTGTCGTCTCGTTTTAATTCTGCCATCTCCGCCATCAACAGTAGAACATCTAAAAGTTCCTGGACACCTTCTCCAGTTTTAGCAGAGATTGGGACGAATGGTACCGATCCACCAAAACCTTCTAGGAATACGTTATTACTCGCCAAGTCAATTTTAATTTTTTCTACATTTGCGTTTGGTTTATCGATTTTATTGATAGCAACAATATAAGGAACTTTTGCGGCCTCTATGGTTTTGATGGCTTCTATAGTTTGTTGCTTCACACCATCATCGGCTGCCACGACAAGAATTACAATATCTGCGACTTCAGCGCCGCGTCTTCGCATCTTTGAGAACGCCTCGTGGCCGGGAGTGTCCAAGAAGGATATTGTTTTCTTCTCTTTAGAACTCGTTGTGTGTAGGACTTCGTAGGCTCCAAGGTGTTGGGTGATTCCTCCTGCTTCTTTGTCTACAATATTTGTTTTTCGAATGTAGTCTAAAAGAGTGGATTTACCATGGTCAATATGCCCCATCACAGCAACAATCGGTGCCCTCTCCATAACAATTTGTTTTTCTTTTTTTGCCATATTGTTTTTCCATAATCCCTCGGACTGCCTTATTGGTGATTTTGCGCTTCGTTTATTGCACGCTTCTCTTCGTCAGTGAGTTCGTATTCGGACTGGTGGTCCTCGAGTGGTTTGGCGTAAATTCCAACCCTATCACGGCTATAAAGGCTCGAGATTACGACACCATCACCCTCGTCGCTAATGAACGCAGTGGCGAAGCTTTGGTTGCTTCCTGAGTCTTTGAATGGATTGAATCGGACTGTTTTAATGCCTCTTATGTGGTGTCTCATCCTATCTCTAATTTCCGAAATATCCTTTCTCACTTCTTCTTTGGATCGTATCAAGCCCTCGAGATCACTATTTGTACGTCTAATCAAATCTTCAAGATCGTCACCACCTTTACCGCGAAGAAGTTTTTTGATCCTTAATTCTAAAACTATGATCCAAATAAGCAGTATTATGGCGACTGCGCCTGTGATGTATTCGATATTTACCATTTCGCAAAAATTATACTATATAAAGGAATAATTTGCCAGCGGAAAGTTTTTTGTTGACTAAGTTTGCAAATAATGGTAGAGTTTGAATAACTTTGAACTTTGACTGGCTATATTTAGGAGGCGTAGGTGATTAGGAAAATGGTGCTTTTTGTGTTTGTTGTTTTGTCGTTTACCCCGTCAGCTTTCTCGCAAGAATCTGGAATTATTGTTGGGAATTCTCATGGACTAGTGTTTGGGGGCGACAGTGTGATTCTTGGAGTTCTGCAACAAAAAGCCAAGAAGGAACTTGCAACTGACATCGATAGATATTACACAGTCGCAATTGCAAATAAGGAGACATGGACAGATACGTTCACAAATCCTGAGTCGTTCGTAATTTGTTTTCCCAAAGACGCGGGAGAGTATGGCCTTGAGTTGCAATATCATGTTGCCGGCAAAGATATTTATAGCGAGAATAGAATTGCTGGACCTACCGTTTTGATCAAGGGTCCGCCGAAGGGAGTATCTCTTATTCTCAGGATCATCCGTTCACCTAAGCTTAAATGAGAAAAATACAAAACCCCGATTCGGTATATCCGATCGGGGCGTTCTTTTATACCTTTGCGATCTCGTCAAGTCGAGTTCTTACGTTACTGAGGATCATGTAGCAGGCATTAAGTAGACCTTCTTCGTTTGGAGTTTGGTCTCTCGTACCCTTTATCATGTTCCAAATTTCCGTGACCAGACTGTTTACTCCAACATTGTAAAATCCTTTCACTCTGCACTCATCATTCGGGTCTTCGCCCCAAGTCACAAGACCGCCGCCCATGCCTGACAAATAGATGCCGTCTCGATAATTACCTACGAACTTTCCTTCAGTCAGAGTGATGTTTTGGCCAGAGGCGACAAGTAGTTGATGCGCCGCTCGTCCCTCTTCACTTGAAAGAAAGTCAGAGAAGATCTTGGCCATTTTTGTGCGTAGATTCTTCTCTGTTTGCTCTTGTGCGGCTTTATTATCTGCACGTACTTTCTCTTGATTCTTGATCTTCGCAGCTTTATCCAACCAATCTTGTATGCCCACAACTACTCCTTCTTGTTGGTGTTGATTGTATTAATAAGTTGAAAGGAAAAAATAACTGGGTTTTTAACATTATCACCTGCCAGTTTTTCATAGGGCCAGACAATATCCTCTCCGGAAGTGATCGGCTGGGTACTTTTTATAATGCCGTTGCCGAAAGATAAATCTGACGCCCTGTTAAGATACACGAATGAAACAAAGTAATGCTATTCCAAGATTTCTGTCCTCCTTTTTAATGACCAAAAAATCTGAACTCAAATTATCACCAAAAGTCGTCCTTCGCAAGTTATTGTATTGAATAAAACAGTTGAGCTATTCGGACGGCCGTCGTGATTACTCAACTTTTTGATTTATGCAATCTAAAATAAAATCCCCGGACCGAAATGTCGGTACGGGGAGCTATGTTACTCAGAGAGCTTTTCGAGTTCAGCGAAAAGTGTGGTAACCATGCTATCAAATTTCTGGTCTGCATCTCTCGTGTTCAGACAGTTCATTGATTCTGATACATAGTGTGCGAGTGTCTGAATATTGTCGCCCTTATTCCAGTTTCCCCAGTCGGCCTCGGACAACTTGAAGCCCTCAATGCCGTTACTGAATCGAAGTTTTTGCAACTCGTGACCATTGCAATATAGTTTCAATCTTTTGTTTAGGTCACGAACCAGTGCTGTTGCGGCTGCATATTCAGGAGTAGAAATGAACCTTTCGAGACGTACTTGTATGGTTTTTATAGCCTCGGCCTTCTCTTCTCGTTCTGTTTTGACTGTTTTGTCAGCCAACTCTCTTGCCGCCCTATTCCTTGCGATTTTATCTAGCCACTTTTCCATTCCCACTTTGTTGTCCTTTTCTGTCGCACAAGCCAGTCTGCCAATAGGCGGGACTGCCTTGAGTATTACTTGTGTTGGGTGCTGATTGTAGTCCTGAGATCCTTGATATTGGAGTTTAGCTCTTAAGCTCTTTGGTGGCGTTGTCGATTTCGACTGATAGCCAAATGGTCGCTGCAAAAATACAGAACAGAAACCAGGTACCGACCGAAGTAAATTCTCCACGCCTGTTCGCAAACCTACGCATGACATTCCTCCTTAGTAGGAAGCGAGTCTATCGAGCTCGCTTGTCAGTGACTTTAGAATTCCAAGACAAATCTCGGTGAATCTTTCTTTGTTGCCCTCTTTGTCAAGAATAAAATCACCGCCGTGATAGGTCGCCAAAGATTGGAGTATCTCTTTTACGAGCTCAACAGAACTAATATGCATATAGTCGGCGCCAGTTCTGCCCCAGTATTCTTCTTCAAAACCCCGCCACGAGAAGTAGAGTCGGCAGGAGTTTGGAACTTCACGATAGCGCTTGTGATAGATCTCCACATGCTTGTCCTTTGCCAGGAGTAGTGTCTTAGCGGTCTTACCAATAAGACTCTTTTCAAAGTTTCTGAATATGTTAGCAAACTCAGCTATTTCTGGATTCGAAGCGATTTCTTTCTGTTCTTGGTCGTCATATTCTCGTTCTGATTGCTCAGCCTTTTCCAACCACTTTTTCATTCCCATAATGTGTTGCTCTCCCTTCCTTACAGGATTTCGATTCCAAGAGTTTTCATGAGGTCCTTGTGTTTCAGATACCCTTCGTAACCCAATTCGCTAATTAGTCTAAATCTCTCATCTTCCGAAGTCTTTTGAAGGAAGAGTGTCGTTAGTAGAATTGTGGATATGATGGAGAAAGCAAATATGAGAGTTCCCTCGAAGTCCGAATACATGCCTTGGTTTGTGACTGCTGCCCAAAATTGGTCAAAGAAGAATTGCATATGACCTCTCCCGCTTGGCGGAGCGGAATTGATAAGTTATTACAACGTACTACATTTCAGTAGAAGACTACCACGAAAGGTATTTACGGTCAATAAATTTTGTGGTACTCTTGCGATTAAGAATATGAAGTCAAAAATTAAACACATATATATGGACTACGCGGCCGCGACGCCGATGGACGAGCGGGTGATTAGTGTAATGCGAAAATATTTAAGTGATGAGTTCGGCAATCCAAGCTCGGTGCACTCTTTCGGCGTGCGTGCAAAGAAAGCTGTAGAGGAATCCCGAAAAAAAGTTGCTGACGTTTTGAATTGTCGACCACAAAGAGCATCACGCGGTTCTTTCACCGTGTCACACTCTTGGGGGAGAAGGTTTTGATGTCACATATTTGCCGGTTAATAAAGACGGATTCGTTAATCCAAAGGACGTTAAGCGCGTGCTTCGGTCGGATACTTTTTTGATATCAATAATATACGCCAATAATGAAATCGGCACAGTTGAGCCGATCGCGGAAATAGCCAAAGTCGTTCGCCACCACTGCAAGGACGGAAATAAAACGTACCTTCACACCGACGCTTGCCAGGCCCCTGGAGCACTTTCACTCAATGTTGCAAAGCTCGGAGTTGATCTTATGACAATTAGTGGGTCTAAGATTTATGGGCCGAAGGGTATTGGCGCTCTATATATAAAGGATGGGATAAACATTGAATCACTGTTTTACGGTGGTGGACAGGAGGGGGGGATTCGTTCAGGTACGGAAAATGTGGCTGGCATTGTTGGATTTGGCGAGTCGCTCGTTATAAGCCAGGGCATGCGGGAGAAAGAGAGCAAGAGGTTAACTGACCTGCGAAATTATTTTGCGGATGCATTGATAAAACAAATACCTTACGTTGAAATAAACGGAAGTATGAGGGAGAGGCTGCCTAACAACTTGAATGTATATATTCCGAATATTGAGAGTGAGCAACTCGTTATCGAATTAGATGCGATTGGCGTTGCTGTGTCTGCTGGGAGTGCTTGCCACTCCAATAGTGCTGGCGGATCGCATGTTATTTGGGCTATCTCGCATGATTCAAAAAGAATCAATGGTTCTGTGCGATTTACGATAGGGAGAAGCACCACGAAAAAAGATGTGGATTTTGTATTAAAATCACTGCCGGAGATTTTTAGTAGAATAAAAATAAAGCAATAAAATAGCCAGACTTTTTCGGTCTGGCCGTTGTGATTTATTAACCTTTCGGCTTCAGATTTGGCTTTGTCTTGTTGCCTGGTTTATTGGGAGATCCATCAAGTCCTTCATGAGGGAATACCCTTAGACTTGGCTCACAAGTTGGATCGAAGGCAACGAGTTTAAGTCCCTCAATGTCTCTCTCGACCATTTTCCAGTTGTAGTTGAACATCGGATTATGGGTATTGCCCAGTCTGTCGAAGGTTCTGACTTCAAACGAGAGTCGTACCCATGTGCGATAAGTATCAACTTCTGCTTCAACACCACGATGCACTGTGTAGCAGTCCATCAAGTTAAGTTCATATTGTGCCGGGTACCAGACGAACTCACTGTTAGTCATTGCTACTTGGCGGTTGAATTCCCAAAAGAAGTTATGCCTGGCTTCGTCGAGGTCGTCGAGCTCAAATGGTTGGTGGTAGTAAGCTGTGGGAAGTGCGTCTGATATCACATAAGTGTGATTACACCGCACCTTAGGATTCCATCGCGCGCCTTGAAAGCCGTCGACATGTGCTGGAGCTTCTCTCTGGAGTACACCGGCTTTTACCAGTGCCTGGTCGACACTCATATAGCAGTAGTATTCGTCGTAGCAACTTTTATTGATGACTCTTTCGTAATTGGCGATTCGTTGGATTAGGGGGAAGAGTTGTCTAAATTCTTTAGGAACGCGAAACTCCGAACCTGGGAATTTGATTGGCATATCGAGCGTTCTGGGGATACCTTGCAGACTAAATTGACCTTGCTCGAATGTAGGAATAATTCCCAGAGATATTGGTTGTCTAGGAATCTTGAAGTTTTTCAGATTCCAGACCTTGTTGAGATTTTTGATAATTGGTGAGCCACTTGGAATCTTAATTTTGTTGTCTTCCACGCTCGGCTCTATGAAGAATCCCTCTTTGGACAAAATAGGCACAGTGAACTGTTTACCTCTGTAGGAAAACTTTCTCGTTGGATAGTGTATCTCTTCCACTTTATCCTCCTCAGTTTTTTAACCCTTCCAGTATCTGGACGTTTCTTAACCCGGTTAATCCGTCGACTGCGGGGTTTCGACCAGTGATGATTGAGTCTACAAAATCAGCCAACTCTTCTTTGTAAGGATTCTTTTCTGTAAATACAATCGCCCCGCCATTTATGACTATGGTGCCGCCACCGCGAGGACCAAGAGTCCATTCGCAGATTGCGTTACCTTTGGTGCCATAGATCTCAATTATTCTTTTGGATTTAAATAGCACAGATGAGAAGATCTCCACCGTTGCTCCAGAGCCATATTGCCATGTAACTATTGCTGACTCATCCCTTCCTGCAGAGTTGTCCTTAGTGACTGCATGGGGGATAGTTGAGATTTCTCCACAACTGCTTCCCAGAAGCCAATTAGCCAGATCAATACAATGAGTACCAAGGGCCGCAAGACTCCACCAGCGTCCTTTATTCCCTTTTGCGCGCCAACTGTCTTGCTCGGCGCTGTAATCATAGGTCCAGTGAAATCTGGCATGAAGGATTTCACCTAGGATGTTCTGATTAATTCTTTCTCTCAGAAGTGCGTGACCAGAGTGAAATCTGTGATGATAACCAACGGCGAGCTTTACTTCGTTTCCTTTGCAAATCTCTACTATCTCGTTGGCGTCGGCTACATTTGTAGCCATTGGCTTTTCCACAAACAGATGTTTTTTGTTGTTTGCTGCACTAATTGCCTGTGCGGCATGAAGGTTGTCTGGAGTTGCGATAATGACCGCGTGTAGATCTGGATCTGAAAGAAATTGGCCGAGATCGGTTAAGACCGGGTTAGAAGAGGAAGCCTTGTGCCTATTAGCAAACTTTTTACCCCTGTTCTCTTCGCGGCTTAAAACACTCCAGAGTTTTGCTTCTGGTAAAAGATTGACTGCGGGGGCAAGCCATCGATCTGCTACATCCCCCGTACCAATTATACCAATGTTAATCATCACTTTCTCCTTTTGTGTTATAATTTTAGGTCTGTTTCAATGAGCAATTTTATTTAACAGAATACAACTAACACACCAGACCGTCAAGTATGGTTGAACCCTTTTTGCTTTTTAAAGTTTTTATTATATAATTTCGGGTATGGAAGATCTCAATAAAACACAAGTAGTTTTGCTAACATTATTTATAACCTTTGTCACTTCGGTGACAACGGGTATTGTTACTGTCACTCTCCTTCAGCAGGCGCCACCGGCTGTAACGCAGACGATCAACAGGGTTGTTGAAAAGACCATTCAGACAGTTACGCCAGGTAAAACAGAAGTAAAACAAACTATCGTGCGTCAAGAAGATGAGATAATTCAAGCTGCAGCGACTCTAAAGCCGGCGATCGCTAGGATCGCCATACCTAGTGGTGTGGCACTCGGTGACAGTAGCTCGGGTCAATCAACTGACATTGGCAGTGTAAATAATCAAGCGTTAGTGGTCTCAGCCAACCTAAATCCAACTTTGACTGAAATTGGATCAGGTTTTGTAATTTCCTCTAATGGGCTTATCGCAACTTCTTATGAAATTATTCCTGAGCCAAACTCAAATTATACGGTCTATGTTGGAGATAAAAGTTATACGGCCAGTGTGGTTTCCCATAGTAAGAACAATGATCTAACAATTTTGAAAATTAATAATGATTCGGGGGTTAAATTTTACGTACCGCAATTTTCGCTCGATCCACTTGCGCTGGGACAGACTGTTATTGTGCTAGGTAGGGATATTGAACGATATACTGTTTCTGTCGGGTTGATCTCATCAATCAAAGAGGGAAGTACATCGGTAATACCATCTTTTAAAACTACAGTGAAGAGTGACGAGACTAATATTGGCGGGCCTTTGGTCAACAGTTCTGGGGAGATTATTGGTTTGAATTTGTCCGGAGGTAATGCTCTACCGGTTGAAATAATTAAGGCGTATCTGGTCGGCGATGCCTCTACAACAAAAGCTGTTTCGGGTATAGCTAACTAGTTAAAATGGGTTTCTTGACAAATATTTTACCTGTTGGTAAAGTTTCCTTAAACTTAAATAAATAACAATGTTACCATTTAACAATTTTACAACAAAAGCCAAAGAAGCGGTCAAAAGGGCGCATGAGTTGGTCATAGAGAGAGGTCAGAATCAGGTTAACCCAATTCATCTATTAATATCTTTACTGATCCAAGATGACAGTTTGGTCCTCTCTATTTTAGACCGGCTGGAAGTTGATACTGTTCTTTTAACAGATCATCTTATAGAGAGTATTGATGTTGATGGTGGTGGCACAGTTTCGTCACCTTCCTACCAGATCTATTTAACGGCAGAACTTGTTAAAGTTCTGGACGTTGCCACTAAAGCCGCCTCATTTTTGAAGGATGAATTTATTTCGACCGAACATTTGCTTTTGGCCCTTTTAGATGTTCCTAGCCCAGCCAGGGACATGCTTACAAAGTTTAAGGTACAAAAAGAGGATGTGATCAAAATTTTACAGGAAATTAAAACCGGCAAAATCACTGACATGGTGTCAAAAAAGAAGGCTAGTGCTCTTGAGCGATACACAAAGAATCTGACACGTTTGGCTAAAGAAGATAAGATTGATCCTGTGATAGGCCGAGACGAAGAGATTAGGCGCATAATGCAGATACTCTCAAGACGAACAAAAAACAATCCAGTTCTGATTGGTGAGCCTGGAACAGGTAAAACGGCCGTTGCTGAAGGGTTGGCTAATAGGATTGCAAAAGGCGATGTTCCGGAGATGCTGAAGAACAAAGAGATCGTTTCTTTGGATATCGGCTCATTGGTGGCTGGAACAAAGTATCGAGGAGAGTTTGAGGAGAGATTAAAGACAATTCTTAAAGACATCGAGAAGGCAAATGGAAATATAATTCTGTTTATTGATGAGATTCATACCATTGTCGGCGCTGGTGCTGCTGAGGGATCTGTTGATGCGTCGAATATGTTAAAACCCGCCTTGGCGCGTGGGGAATTGAGAGCGATTGGGGCGACAACACTGAAGGAGTATCAGAAATATATCGAGAAGGACATGGCTCTCGCTCGCCGATTCCAGCCTGTTTACATTGGCGAACCGACCATTGAGGATGCTGTGGCGATTTTACGAGGACTTAAGGATAAATATGAGTTGCACCACGGAATTAAAATTACAGATGACGCGATTGTTTCTGCGGTTAATTTAAGTTCCAGATATATCGCTGATAGATTTTTACCTGATAAAGCCATCGATTTAGTTGATGAAGCATCGGCATCGCTGAGGCTTCAGCTTGAGGATAAGCCAATATTGCTATTGGAGACAGATAAGAAAATCAGGAGACGTGAGGTTGAAAGAGAGGCACTTAAGAAAGATGAGGGCGGTGATATTAAGGCAAACAAGCTGCGTCTCAAGGATATTGAAAAAGAGATCGGTGATCTGAAAGAAAAAACTTCGGAACTTGACGTGAGGTGGAAAAGTGAGAAAAAAAATATAGTCGACACCAGGGCTATTAAGAAAGAATTGGAGGTTTTGAGACTTGAAGCTGAAGCTGCTGAAATGCGGGCTGATCTCTCGCAGGTAGCTGAGATTCGTTACGGTAAGATCCCACAGAAGGAGAAGCAGTTGAAGGAGATTGAGATTAAGTTAAAGAAGTTACAAAATACGAAGAGAGTTTTGAAGGAAGAAGTTACCTCGGAAGACATTGCGGGAATTGTTTCAAAGTGGACAGGAATTCCTGTCTTCAGAATGCTCGAAGAGGAGGCTGAAAAACTTAAGAGAATGGAGGAGGATTTGAAGAAAAGGGTTTTGGGTCAGGATGATGCTGTTAAGAAAGTTGCTGAAGCTATTCGACGTTCGCGTGCGGGTATATCTGATCCGGATAGGCCGATTGGTTCATTTATGTTCCTCGGTCCTTCTGGTGTAGGCAAAACTGAACTTGCGAAGGCTCTTTCTGAATTTATGTTTAACGATGAGAAGGCGATTATCAGGATAGACATGTCTGAATTCATGGAGAAGCATTCAGTTTCTAAATTGATCGGTTCGCCTCCTGGTTATGTTGGTTATGAGGAAAGTGGGAAGCTGACAGAGATGGTTCGACATAGACCATATTCAATAATTCTCTTTGATGAGATCGAGAAGGCGCATCCTGAAGTGTTTAATATTTTGCTTCAGGTCTTAGATAACGGTCGACTTACAGACTCAAAGGGCAGAGTGGTAAATTTCAAAAACACGGTAATTATTCTTACTTCAAACATCGGCTCAGAATATGTGGACAAGCTCGAGTCGATTGGCTTTGGTAACAACAAGGCAGGGGACGGATATACCGAAACGAAAGAGAAGATTAAAGATTCTCTCAAAGATCACTTCAGACCGGAATTCTTAAACAGACTAGATGAGATAATTATTTTTGATACTTTGAAAGATGAGACGTTAAGGGGGATTGTTGGTACACAACTTGATATTGTTAGGAAGAGACTTTCGATTAAGGGGATTTCTCTAGAAGTTTCAGATGATGTGATTTCCTATCTTGCAAAGGAGGGATACAATCCTCACTTCGGAGCAAGGCCGCTGAAGAGATTGATTCAGACCAAAATTCTAAATCCAATTTCAGAATTCTTGATCGCAAGTTCGGTGACATCTGGCAGTAAAATTTCCGTCTTCATGAAGAACAGCATAATCGAAGTCGGCATCGCCTCAAACGTTAAATCAAAGAAGCATAAGGTAGAGAAGGAGTAAGTTTCCGTTTGCAAAAAAGACCCAGAGGTGATTGGGTCTTCGCTAGATGTTTTTAATTGGTTTTTTGTTTTTTGGTCTGCTCAGTTATTTTTTTTGCTAGTCCTGATAAATATCCGCCGAGAGTAGGAACGTGCTTGGCCAGATAGTCGTACGCTCCCGGCAGGTCAAGGTGGGCTTCAATTGATCCACCACTTCCGGAAGAAAATTGTAGTAGGTCCTCTTTGTTGATCATGCCTAGTGCAGAACGAAGACAAATATCCATCGGTCTTACTGAGAGCGAGGTGTATGCGTTGTGAAGGAGACCTGTTTGTTCTATTCGTACAACATTGTATCCGTCTAACATTGTGTGGTATTGTCCAACCTCTGGTAGGGTGGCATTTCTGTGGAAGGGGAAGATAAGGTCAACGATTCGCAATAAGTTGTTAAAAGTTATAATCACGGCCTGAAGTCCCAATTGTCCATGTTTACCACTGAATGTTCCCCAAACCCTTTCACCAACAATATGATCCGCAGAGCAACTGCAACCAAGAAGTCCTTCTGGGTTGTTGTAGGCCACAATCATTTTTGCCGTACCTGATTGACGTAAATTGTAATCAAGATCGTAGGTAAGTTTTGGGCAATTTTCGACAAGAACAACCCGTTTGTTATTCGGATCAACCTCAGCTAGATCTTTAACTCCTTGGATGATCGTGGCGATTGATCCCGAAAATTCTCTGAGGTGTTCTAC
>JACQCW010000077.1 GCA_016201425.1 Candidatus Vogelbacteria bacterium
TGGCGAAATTTGGCGATGAAAAAACTTTTGTTATTATCGCGCACAGAATTTCAACACTCAAGAATACTGACCGAGTAATTGTCTTCGATAAAGCGGACATTGTGGAGGAGGGGAAGTATAAGGATCTGATTAAAGATAACGGGTCACTCCTCGGTCAACTCTATGAGCTGCAAAGTGGAGAGGGTAAATAATATGAAATACAAGCTGCTTTCAGTCGACCTACAAAATGATTTTGCCACGGAGGATGGGAGGAATTATAAAGTTAGGCCGGCGGTTAAATTTGTGAAAGAAACGTTGATTCCCTTTTTGAAGGACAGGAAGATTCAGGTAAATGAGATTGTCTCAGATTATAGGGCGCCGCGCCCTGGAGATCGGGGTGCGGCGTGCGAGCCAGGGACGTGGGGATATGAATCGATTATGCCACAGGAATTAGTCTCTTCGCGGTGGATTAAATGCATGAATTCGCCAATCTGGGTGAGAAAAAATATAGGAGATGCGTCTAAGACACCTGGAGTGCCATATCAAGACACAGCTGGTTTTGATAGATGGATTTTGGATAATTTTGGTAAGCCTGGTGGGGTTACGCCGATTTTATTTGGTCTTACAATTGATTGCTGCGTTCTCGCTACTCTTCAAGAATTTAGCTGGCGTGGATATAAACCACTAGTTTTGTATGAGGGTGTTGATCATTACGACGGAACCGAGTCGTCGAAAGATGCTATTCTAAAGTCGCCAGTTCCTAATTGGGGCGACATTATTACTTGGTCAGGGCTAATGGAATTGATTCTCCTCTATACCCCGTCGCGTCAGCGCGGGGACTCCGCTAAGGAAAGGTTTGGGAAACCCTTGGTTTCCCAACATGATCCTGAGCGAAGCACCAGCGATACCCCGCCGATACGGAGCGGAGCGAGTGAGGGAAGGGCTCTGCCCCGGGGAGGTTCATTTAAAACTATTATCGGTAATGCTAGTTTAGATATTATGTCATAAAAAAGAGACTCCATTGCACAGAGTCTCTTTTTTGCTTTATTGTTAGTTTACTATGGCCTTGCTATGTTCCAGGCCTTGTTGAATCCGTTGCCAAGGGTATCTCCAATCTTGCCATCCTTTGCATAGTAGTAAAGCGGCATACCCTTCCATGTATATTGCATACTCCCGTCACCTCTTTTCATTGTTCCAAGATCTTTATAGTCAGTTGGCGCGGATCCTAAAACTGATGAGGCGCTATATGTTGGCCAAACATACAAGCATGCTCCAGTGCAAGTACTGATATTCTTTGTGTCAGATAATTTTGTATATAATGTGCGCCCACTTGGGTCTGCAAGATACGAACTGCCATTGGCCATGGCAAGAGTTTTTAGATATGTTGGCATTACGGGTGTGGGTGTAACTGCCTGAGGTGATGTTGGTGTAACCACAGGTGTTGTCTGGGTAGTTGAAGTATGATTGTTACCCATCCACCAAATTATTAATACAACAAGCAATATTAATACAATTGCCCACACTGTTGCCGATCCCTTTTGTTTTTGTATCATAAGTATCGATATGTTATTTGATAATAAATTTATTATTTATATTATATACCTTCAGAGCCAAGTATGTGATACAATAGGTGTGCATAAAAATAATATGTCTAGATTAAAAATAGTTGTGTTTGCTCTAGTTTTGTTACTAGTTGGTTGGCTCGGCGTGACTTACATGCGTAACAATACTAATAAGGTTGGTAATAATTTGGATATGGCAAAAGATATTGTGGTCCCCGTGGTGCCCCTCGACCTAAGCCTCAGTAACAACTTACAAAAGGTCAAGTTCGTTTATTCGGAGGATAATGGATCGGTTCCACCTAAATATTTTCAAAAACATACATTAACTATTTTCGAATCCAAAGCCGGTGTTGTTTCAGGCGGGCTTGATGTCTCAGATTCTAAAAATAATATTACCAAGAAGCAAAATGTTATTGTGACAAAAGATGAATTCAGACGTATTGTTGATGACGCCACTAAAATAACTGGAGGTACTAAAGACCTTGGTGGCTGCACCGGCGGATCAAATCAGAACGTTCAATTATTTAACAGTGATAAGGTCATAATGACTAGAGATAATTATATCTGTGCTAACAATTCGACGAATGACAGCTTAAAGATGTTCACTAAAGAGCTTCAGCAGATTATTTTATCACATAACCCAGATCTAAAGTAAGGGGAGAAGAAGGGTGTGAAATTACCGTGGCCTAGACGGCCGCGGTTTTTTGTTTTTAATAAACTTGCTTTTTTATCAGATATATGATATATTGTCAATATCAATAGTTACTAAAAGTTTAATAAAAAGCCTAATAAATATGGGAAATTTTAACAAAGATAGGGGTGATAGGGATAATAGGGGCGGAAATGGCGGATTCGGTGGTGGTCAAAGGCGTCCTCAGGTTATGCACCAGGCTACGTGTAATGAGTGCAATAAGAGTTGCGAAGTACCGTTTCGTCCATCAGGTGATAAGCCTGTGTATTGCAAGGACTGCTTTGCTCAAAAGGGCGGCGGGCAGAACCGTCACCAAGACGAGCGATTCCCAAGAAAAGATTTTGGTGACAGAGGTCCTCGACCAAGTTTTAATAACAATAGAAGGCCAGATCAGCAGAGACCAGCCGGAGGCGGTGACGATGTCAAGAGACTTATAGAGTCTCTTGGCACAAAGATTGATCGATTGATTAATTCAGTTGAAAATCTGGCTCACATGAAGTTTAACCCTGTTAGCGCGACTTCGTCGGTAGCAACTGCTAAGGTTGTGGAAACTCCAGTCAAATCTAGCGTCGTAGAAAAACCAGCCAAGAAAACAAAAGAGGTTAAAAAAACAGTAACAAAAAAAGGAAAGAAATAAATCTAACTATTATCATATAAAAACCGCTCCGATTTAAATTGGAGCGGTTTTTGTTATTGCTATTTTTGGCGTTGTGTGTAAAATTGGTGCAGATTTTTGAATGTTTGACTTTCTGTAATTACAAGGAGGTAAGATGTCTAATCATAGAGTGCAACTTCTTGAAGAAAACAAGGACTTTGATCGAGTTAAAAAGGTTGCAAAAGCAGCAAACTTTTTTGATGTTCTTCATAAAACAGATATCGGAGCCGTTAGACGAGAGTTACTACGTCTAGGATACAGATCTACTGGTAGAAGGGAGCTTAAAGATCTTTATCGAGAGCATTATTATTTACTGAATGCAGTTCTGCCATGCCATGAAACGCTCATAGCGACAGCTCCTGAGGATGTTATTATTGAACCAGATTTTACTTATGTGCCAGCAATCTTTGCCCAAGGTCGGTCCCTGACATTCGGAAGTGTCGGACTGCTGTTGCTTAACAGAAAAGTAGTTGTTTATGGAATTAGAGAATAGTCGCCACCCATCTGTGGGTGGTTTTTTAGTGTCTAGTTTTTCGACAAAGTCCATTGTTATGACTTTATTCTTTGGCTACACTCAGGTTAGAAAGTTGGTTATTGATAAAAAAGGAGGTTTGAGATGTCTTATGCGAGTATGGCACGAGATGCTGTTCGTTGTGATTTTCCAGATTGTTACAAGGAGTTCGATGACAGACCTGGTAAGAAAGTTGCACGGATTAAGAAAGATGGATGGTGTGGAAGAGATGAGGTCATTGCTTTTTGTACTGAGCATTGTGCGCGGCTTACAGCTGAAGGAGTGGTGCTGCGAACTCTTAGGGTGGTCCACGACGAGATGTCTGAGGCCGAAGAGGGTCCGATTCGTCGCCGGATGGAGGCGGAGAGGGTTGCGCGTGAGAAGAAGTTTATTGAGGATTTGAAGAAGTGATAGACTCGTGTGCCCGCAGTTTATACTGCGGGATTTTTTATGGTCGAATGTGATAAAATGAAGTTGTGACTTTTCCTGAATTTAATCTAAGAAATATTTTGGTTATTGTTGGACTTTTGATTGTGGTAATTTTTACGTTTGGCTATGTTGGCTATAATCTATTAGACCTACAAAAAACCAACATGTATCTTATTGATGAGCTGGTTAAGATTCAGGGGGCAACATCATCTACCACTGAGATTCTGGTGAACCAAAAGAAAGCTTTGGGTAATTCACTTCAGGCGGAGCAAGCAAAGAACACGGTATTTGAGGGACAAATAAATCAGATCACATCAACTGTCGATGAATTAAATAAATTAAGAAAACTGGATCCGGAACTTCTAAAAAAATATTCAAAAGTTTACTTTTTGAGCGAAAATTATGTGCCAGCCGAACTCTCGGTGATTGATGCTAAGTACTTATTTCAAAGCGGTAGACCAGAACTTTTTCAAACTTACGCGAAACCTTTTCTATATAACATGATCGAGGCGGCTAAACACGACGGCACTATACTTCAGGTGGTTTCGGCTTACAGATCTTTTTATGATCAACAGTCAGTAAAATCTGGGTACAAAGTTACGTATGGGGTAGGTTCAGCGAATTCGTTTTCTGCGGATCAGGGATATTCTGAACATCAACTCGGAACGGCCATTGATCTTACCGCCACCGACACCAAGATTGCCTTTGTTAACTTTGATAAAGCTCCTTCATACAAATGGTTAAGCGACAATGCATATAAATACGGTTTTGTTCTTTCTTACCCAAAGGGAAACACGTATTACAAATTTGAGCCATGGCACTGGCGATTTGTGGGCGTCAAATTGGCCACAAAATTATATGAGAACCATGCACACTTTTATGATCTTGCTCAAAGAGAAATTGATAATTATCTACCAGTCATATTTGATTGAGCAGATATTGACAAATGAGTACTGATATATTATACTATAAGCAAAATTTAGAGTGTTTTTTGACAACTGAGGAGGTAGAAAAAAGTGAGTAAACGAGGGCTGTTTGTCGCGATTTGTGCACTTCTTTTGACTGTTGCTGGATGCGGCAATATTGAGGAGACAACTATCATCAAGAGGGAAGTTGTTCGTGCGATACCAGCATATGCAGGAACGGAGTATGTATCGGAGATTTCAAAGAAAAATCTACCCGCGGGTGACATCGTGGTGGCTTCGTGGAATGCCTGCAACTTCGGACGGAAAAAGTCGCCTGAAGTGATTGTGCACATGGCGCAGATCTTGCGGGCTGCTGATATTGTGGCACTTCAAGAGATCAGCACGTCTGACTTTGGCGCACAGGCGATCGCGAAGCTCTCGGATGAACTTAACCGAACTGGTGCCAAGTGGGATTATGTTGTGAGCGATGCGACACACGAGAGTCCATGCAAGGAGCGTTTTGCGTTTCTTTGGAAGACGTCTCGAATAGAGGCGGCCCCACACAGGGCGACTCTTTGTGCAGTACTCGCGAATCAAATGGTTCGTGAGCCGGTACAGGTGAAATTGCGAATCGATAAGAAGTTCTATTTCACACTGGTTAGCTTTCATCTTGCACCGACTGCGAAACATCCCGAACAGGAAGTTTTAGTGTTGCCCGAACATCGGCAAGATTTTTCAAACGGTAATATCATGTTTGTTGGTGACTTCAATTTAGGTCATGATAAACTTGATAAAGCGTTTGAAGATGGATTGGGTGCGAGGCACAATATCCAAGGTGAAACGTCACTTCGAGCCAAAGACAATGGCGGCGCGGTAAGAAGCTATCTTTCGAAAGCTTACGACAACATCTACACCAAGGGTTCTATCCGTGTCGATAGATCACTTGTTGTGGACTTCATTCCGCAGTGCGGTGATCTCAAGCAGGCGAGAATGGTTAGTGACCATTTACCAGTTGCAATAGTTTGCAACGTACAATAATGAATAAAGGAGAACTTCAATGAGTGGGATTACGATTCGTGCATATCTTGTCAGCTACTGCTCCGTGAATTCGGACGGTAAGCGGGTCGACGATTACTCTATGCCCAATGCAATCATTCTCTCTACTGAGGTTGACGCGTCAAGTCTTCTCGAGAAGATCTCAATGAAGGGAACCTTCAACAACGTCGGGCCTTACGAGGAGACGCGAGACTGGACTCATTCCGCATATAAGTCTGGTTCCATGTACGCAGAGTGCATACAACTTATCCATAGAAAGGATGCTGATCCTAAGTTGGAAGATCACTTTGTGAAGATTGTGGTTGACGGACGATTCAGGACCATCATGGTCTAAGCGTTACAATCAGGATGGATCTCCTGAAAGAAATTTGATCCGATAGCCGCTTATGTGGAAACACTAAGCGGCTTATTTTTTATTCGGATGTTTACTTGACAGCAGAGAGTTTTATGTGATATCGTAAACCCAGATTTGAAAAAAGGAGGAGAACTGTGGGTTTTCATATTTGCGGGTTTTGTGACTCTGGTTTTGACATGGGGGAAAACAGGTTCTCAAAAATTTCGTCTGGTGATGTTAATTTAACTTTTGAGAATGGCCACAAGTGGGTTATGCCAGACATGATTCTACATTATGTTGGTGATCATAATTGGTTGCCACCAACCGATTTCGTCAAAGATGTGATGAATGACGAGCTCGCTGAATGTGACCGTAGTCAAACGCGCAGTTCGTGTACTTCCAAAATTTACGATGGGGAGCGTGTTGGGTATCTTCGTGGCAGAGTCTTGCCGGGCGGTGTGGTGCCCGAAGATTTTTTGGAACAGCTCGAATTTCTTATGAAAATTGCCGGTTCGACTGGTATGCGCGTTGTCACTAATGGAAAAGTGCATAGGGGATTGTGATCGTTTTTCATACCGTTTAAACTTAAAGGTTTAGGCGGTTTTTTATTTCAGTATTTTGTGCTATTAATAATTTGGAGGTGGTCAGATGATTAATGTCGTGGTCTCTGAGCTATGGATGGTTACCAGAACGGACGAAGCAGGGAATACTTTTGTGATGAAGGATGATATCTCTCAAGAACTCGCCGAGGCTATGGTTGAACTTTATACAGAAAGGGGACACAAGCAACATTATGGGTGCCACTGCTACACGGTTGGTTCTAAGAGAGATATCGAAAAGAAGTTGAACATTATTCCGTACTAGTTTTTTTGAGTGCGAACCCCAACGGTGTATTGGGGTTTTATTCTATCTCATCAGTTTTAGAGCGATTATATTTATCCCAGATTTCTTTGAACATATTTTTTGTGAGCATATGTTCAAGCGTACCATCTGCGATAATTTCACCTTTATCGAACATATAGATGTAATCAAAATATTGGAGTAGATGAAGTCGATGTATCGTTGCAATTATAGTTTTCTTTTTGAAATTTAAAATTATATTTTCATAAATCTTCATTTCGTTGGTAGAGTCGACACTTGAGGTTGGTTCGTCTAAAAGAAGAAAGTCACTATCTTTGGCGGCAAGGAGCCCTCGAGCTAGGGCTAGACGTTGTTTTTCACCACCAGAGAGGGAAACACCCTTCTCCATTACGTTTGTATCGAGACCATATGGTAGTCGTTTTAACACACTTTCAAATTGCGCCATCTTGATGGCTTTTTTAACTTCATAATCACTGACTACTGTATCCATCGTGATGTTGTCGCGCACCGAGCTGTTGAATACTTCTGGTTCTTGTGGTATGAGGGTTACGTGGTCATATAGATGTCTTAATCCGCGGGGCATCTCTTTGCCATCCACTAGGAGCTGGGCGCTTTCTGTAAAGTGGAGTCCGCGCAACAGAGACATTGTTGTACTTTTCCCAGATCCACTTTCACCGATGAAGGCGATGCGACCCTGTCTTGGGAGTTTTAAATTGACGTTATCGATGTGAGTAATGATCATCTCGCCATTTTCTTCTGAGCTGTATGTGAACTTAAGCCCATTAATTTCCAGAACACTCCATTTGGTCGGGAGAGATGCCTTTTTGGCTGTGGGAAGACTGTCGTGGTCTCGGAGTATCGATTCGATAGTAATGATTGAGGAGTGTTCTCTAAGGATTTCTCCGTATCTCCACGCGAAGTTATAAAAGGTATCGCCAACACCCATTAAATAACGATAAAGAACAAACAAAGTGCCAAGCGCAACCGTACCTGTTGCCGCGACTGATTCTTGCGCGTTGAGAATAATTACCCCCGCGACCATCAAAGAAATGAGCATACTGATGGTAAACCATTTGACTTCGGTAAAACGGTTGATTTTGCTATTTATCCCGTCGAATGCCCAAGAGCGTGCTTCGACCTCGTGCATAACGCGTGACTTTAGCTTGAGGGTGATGATTGTGTAGATGTTGGTTATGTAATCTTGTATCGCTGCAGCCATGTGGTTCTTAAATTTATTTCTCTCAAGCATCATCCGCCGAAGTGTGATGTCGAATTCTGTCATTATAATGAGAGCCAAGATTGTGATGCAAAAGGCAATTAAGCTCGCGCGGTAGTCGAAGAATAACAAAATTATAGTTGCGCCAAAGAGACGGACGCTATTTTCAACAATCTGAAAGATCGAGCTGGCGAAATCATGAAGGTCATCCGCGGCCTGATTGATCTTGTCGATTGTGTCTCCCGAATGATGGTTTTTGTGCCACTCAACAGGTAAGTCAATAACTTTACTTATGACATCTTTACGAAAATTATGTCTCACCAAGAAGGCATTCTTTCTTTCGATCAATCTTGATGGACTGTGAAATGTCCAAAAGAGGAAATCGAGAAAGACAACTAACAACATGAGTTCAGTAATCTTAGTGAAGAGGGTAGGGTCTTTGACTGCGGATTGAACGTCATTAAAGATCCATCCAATCACGACAGTGCTAAAGAGGGCGATACAATTGGCGATGGCAGTCATTGCGCAAAATTGAACCATCTTGCCGCGTCTTTTGTCGGCGTAGTACCACACAACTTGAAGCATATGAAGAATTGAATTATCACTTCCTTTTTTCATACTCAAATAAATTATAACACGCTTGACATTAGTTTCTAACGTACTTAGGGTGGATTAACTCTCGTTGATTAAATAGAGTACTAGATGTAAAATTGAGAGTATCGATTTTAAGAATTAAAAGTTATTATTTAAAAAATTAAAATGCAAAATATTGAGGTTGACGTGATCGTTGATGAAGATGTTGAGACTGACACTACTACTGTGCGTCAGAGACTCTTCAAGAAGTTGCCATTTGTCGGCAAGCTATCGTACTGGATTTTTTTTCTCACAATTGTCTTCTTGCCGCTTTTTGTTCTGCCTTCGTCGTGGGGATTTCAGTTAGAATTCGCGAAGAAGCTCCTGTTTTCGACGGGCATATTAGTCTCATTCGCGCTATGGCTCATAACGAGACTTGAAGATGGTCAGGTTGTTTTTCCTGGTGGAATTGTTGCGTGGTCAGGACTGGCAGTTGTTGCCTCTTATTTAATTTCTTCGATGCTGTCAGTCTCGTATAAGCTATCTTTATTTGGTATAGGCTATGAAAATGATACTTTTATTGCTATCGTACTTTTCTTTATGTCATTATTTTTGGCATCAATATTTTTTGAGTCCAAAGACAGACTTGGGAGGTATGTAGTTGCCTTGATGTCGATCTTAGCCATTATAGGTCTTTTACAGATTGTCCAGATTTTTTGGCCAGGTACGATCTTTGCCGGTAACGCCCTCATTAACTTTGTGGGCAAGTTTAACGATTTGGGAATTATTTTTGGTTTTTCCACGATTTTGTCGTTACTCATTCTTGAGCTCACTCCTATTCTGAGTGCATGGGTGAATCGAGGTGTGCAGACGCTGCTCCTTATCTCTTTATTTATTGTCGGAGTTGTAAATTATGATCTGATCTGGGCGATTATCGGAGTATTTTCGCTTATAGTCTCGATTTATTCGCTTGTGTACGGGAAGTTCTTGAATGTTACCGATGACGTAGATGCAGAAGGGAGTGGCTCAGCTCATCAGAGTTCGTGGGCCAAACATATCATAATGAGACCATCATTTATCGTCTTGCTAATCTCAGTATTACTGTCTTTCTCATCCAACTCTATCGGATCTTTCCTTGGCAAATATGGAATCTTTCAACTGGAAGTTCGACCCTCTTGGCAGTCAACAATCGAAGTTGCTCGAAAAACAATGCAAACTAATTTGCTATTTGGAAGCGGACCAAATACATTTTCTGGAGAATGGGCTGCCCTTAAGCCCGAAGCGGTGAATAGTACTGTATTTTGGAACGCAGATTTCAATGTTGGATTTGGTAGAATTCCATCTTCGGCGGTGACTCTTGGGTTGGTTGGGATCTTAAGTTTTGGGCTATTTCTTTTGGCGATTATATTTCTCGGCATTCGAGCAGTCATGAGAAGTGATCTTACGTGGTACGACCAACTTGTTCTCTTCTTTTCTTTCATATTAACTCTCTATCTTTGGTCGTTTTCTATTTTCTACGTAACCGACACAGTAGTTCTTTCTCTAACATTTATTCTAACAGGTATATTCCTCGCGTCGCTTGCATCATCTGGATTGATTAAGAATTATGAGTTTTCTTTCTTTAACAATCCTCGGCTTGGATTTATTTCCATACTGATTTTGGTTATTTTAATTGTCTCTACTGTATCTGGAGCGTACTTATTGGGAAAGAAGTTTGTTGCTATTTATAATTTTCAACATGGGTTATACAGCGCTAATAATATTGGTAATGCAGCCCTGGCTGAGAACTATTTTGTTAAGGCTATAAACTTAGATGAACAAGATTTGTACTATAGATCACTATCCGATCTGTATACTTTAGAGCTTAAGAGTTTATTGACGAATCAAACAAACTTGCCAAAGGAAACTTTGCTTGCACGTCTTCAGACCGTCCTTTCTTCTGCGGCTGGAAGTGCCAGGAGGGCGACCGAACTTGACCCAAATAATTATTTGAATTGGATGACTTTGGCCAGAGTGGGACAGACAGTTGTTCCTCTGAAAGATGTTGTTGCCGGTTCATATGATTTAGCTTTCAATTCTTATAATAAGGCGCTGGCCCTAACTCCTCAAAATCCAAATATATATTTGAGTCTTGGCCAGCTTGAACTGGCCAAAGGAGATGTCGCACAGGCCAAGATTTATATCAATCAAGCACTCGATAAGAAAAATAATTTTACTGATGCACTATTTCTTCTCTCTCAAGTAGAGGCTAACCAGGGTGATGTTAATGGAGCAATTAAACAGGCAGAGCAGGCCGCCCTCTTGTCACCTCAAGACGTTGGCGTCCTATTTCAATTGGGCTTTCTAAAATATTTGGATAAGGATTATAGTGGGTCCATAGATGCGTTATTTCGAGCTGTCACGATTCAGCCTAATTATTCGAATGCAAAATATTTTCTTGGTTTGAGTTATAGTAAGGTTGGTAAAGTGAGCGAGGCAATTAGTGAATTTCAGAAAATTGCTCTATTGAATCCAGACAATCAAGAAGTTAAATCAATTTTAATTAATCTACAGGCCGGCAGAGGGGCTCTTGAAAATGTTGCGGCTCCAAAGAATGAACCTAAGGAACCGGGAAAACGTAGTAAATTGCCACTACAAGATTCTAAGACCGTAACCAATTAATGTATTTTTGATTCAGAATGGTAAAGAAATTCCTTAATTTTATTAGCAAGGAGTTTAGCGGTCTGCACCAGACCGCTTTTCTTCTGAGTCTAGCTTCATTAGTCTCTCAATTGCTGGGTCTTTTTCGTGATCGGCTTTTGGCTCATACATTTGGTGCGAGTGCCACACTAGATTTGTACTACGCTGCTTTTAGAATTCCAGATTTAATTTTTGTTTCCGTTGGGTCGTTTTTGGCGGTTACGGTTCTAATTCCAATATTAATTGAACGCGGAAAACAAAATGATATATCTGCGGAGAAGAAGTTTATGGATTCACTTTTTACTTTCTTTTTGTTGGTTATGGCGCCCACAATGCTGCTCGCATTCATTTTTGCGCCGGTGCTTGATCGTATTTTTGTACCTGGATTTTCTGATGCACAGCAAATACAACTACTTTCTGCGGTAAGGATTTTACTGTTTTCGCCCCTATTTTTAGGTCTCTCAAGCCTGTTTGGGTCGGTAACTCAGGCAAGAAGAAAGTTTATGATTTTTGCGATAAGCCCAATTTTGTATAATCTTGGAATTATTGGAGGCATAGTTTTTATGTATCCTATTTTTGGAATCCAGGGACTAATATATGGAGTTGTCTTTGGAGCGTTTTTGCACATGATTATTCAGGTTCCAACAATGTTTTCGAGTGGCCTTTTTCCTAGGATTATTTCTGAGTTTCATTTTCAGGATATTAAAACCATCATGATGAGATCAATGCCAAGAACCTTGGGTCTCGGAGCGTTACAGTTGTCGGTAACCTTCCTTATTACGGAGGCATCATACATGGCAGCGGGCTCGATTGCTGTTTTTAATTTTGCCTATAACTTGCAGTCGGTACCAATCTCACTCGTTGGTATTAGTTATTCCGTTGCTGCATTTCCTTTGCTTTCTCGACTTAACGCAGAAGGTAAAATGGAAGAATTCGCACGCTGTGTGGAGGCGGGAATTAGACATATTTTATTTTGGATCTTACCATTTGTTTCCCTGCTGATTGTCCTCCGTGCACAGATTGTTCGTATAATTTTGGGGAGCGGTCATTTTAGTTGGAATGATACCAGATTGACGGCGGCATGCTTAGCGCTTTTCTCATTTGGGGTAATTTTTCAAAACGTGGTCTTGATGCTTGATCGATCGTATTATGCTCGGCATAAGACCAAGGTGCCGGTTATTACAAATCTCCTTGGTTCTGTGACGATTATTTTGTCTGCAGTATTATTACCACGAATTGCTTCTGTTTTCCCGGTATTTTTTTCGACACTCGTAAGTTTTCTCAAGGTTAAGGATGTAACTGGTACGGAAGTTTTATTTTTACCTTTGGCATTTAGTATCGGGGCGGCTGCTAATTTTTTATTGGAGTGGAGCTATTTTAAGAAAGACCTGAACACTAAATTAACTGGAGAACTGAAAGAGACATTGACACAGAGCCTCGCTTCCTCAATTATTATGGCTGCAATTGCGCATGCTTCACTTTTTGGTTTTGCCCGAGTTTTTAATCTTAATACATTTATCGGAGTCCTCTTTCAGGGTGGACTAAGCGGGGTTTTAGCGGTAGCGGGAGGTATTATCACTCTGATATCACTTAAAAACCGGGAAACTAGTGAGCTTATTGAAACGTTCAAGAAAAAAATCGGATTTATTTCGATTACGATACCGGGCCAGGATCAGTTATAAGGTCTGGTATTTTAACTTCTTTTCTACTATGATTTAGCAATTATGAACATTCGTAACTTTTCTATTATTGCCCATATCGACCATGGGAAGAGTACTCTATCTGATAGAATGCTTGAATTTACGAAAACAATCGAAAGTAGGAAGATGCGTGAGCAGGTCTTGGATACGATGGAGCTTGAACGAGAGCGTGGCATTACCATTAAGATGCAGCCAGTTAAAATGGTTTATAAGCTGAACGGTATCGACTACGAATTGAATCTGATAGATACTCCTGGTCACATAGACTTTTCATACGAAGTTTCGAGGGCGCTCAAGGCTGTTGAGGGCGCTATCCTTTTGGTAGATGCAACACAGGGTGTGCAGGCACAAACTTTGACCGTACTTTCAATGGCACGTGAACTCGGGCTGGCTATTATACCCGTTTTAAATAAAGTTGATTTACAAAGCGCGCAGGTTGATGCAGTTAAGGATGAAATCGTATTGTTGCTTGGTTGCAACAAGAGTTCGATTATAGAGACATCGGGGAAAACTGGGTTTGGGGTAGATAATTTGATAGAGGCCATCGTTGAACGCATACCACCACCGCATGAAGAGATCGCGCCTGGATCTGGCGCTCGCGCCCTTGTCTTCGATTTTGAGTACTCAGCTCACCGGGGCATTATCATTTATGTTAGAGTTTTTGATGGTGCCATAAGATCAAAGGATAACTTAGTATTTCTTGCTTCAGGAGAAAAGTTTGAAGTTGCCGAGGTGGGGGTATTCATGCCAGAAAAGATTGCCGCGAAAGAGCTTGGTGCTGGATCAATAGGTTACATCGTGACGGGAATAAAGAAGATCGGACAGACAAAGGTCGGTGATACGGTCACCCTAGTTAACAAGAGATTACCTCCTATGGTTGGATATATGGAGCCGAGGCCGGTTGTTTGGGCTTCACTCTATCCTGAAAGTCAGGATGACTTTACATTATTGCGACAGGCACTTGATAGGTTAAAACTCTCTGATTCTTCTCTCACTTTTGATGAGGAAGCTTCTACTTCGTTGGGGCGGGGGTTTAAGTGTGGTTTTCTTGGAATGCTTCATTTAGAAATAATTACCGAGAGATTGAAGCGCGAGTTTAACTTATCTCTGGTGATAACTTCTCCAACAGTTAGTTATGAGGTTGAATATCTAGCTACTGGCAAGAGGGAGATCGTACATGCGGCCTCGCTATTTCCAGACGAAAGTATTAAGAAAAGAGTTTTTGAGCCATGGGTGTCGGCAAAAATTATAACTCCTCCGCAATATCTTGGAGAAATCATGCAGATGTTCCACGAGCACGAGGTCGTGGTTGGTTCGACAGAAGTCTTCGGAGATAACAGAAATTCTATTGATATTGAAATGCCTCTTCGTGAGTTGATGCGTAACTTTTTTGATAAACTGAAGAGTGTATCATCTGGATTTGCTTCCCTATCATACAAGATGGAAGGTTTACGTGAGGCGGACGTGGTGAGGCTAGATGTTATCATTGCTGAGGAACTATTTCCATCATTTAGTCGCGTTGTTTCGAGAAGAACTGTACAGGAAGATGCGGAAAAGATAGTTGAAAAGTTGAAGACTTCTTTGCCCCGACAAATGTTTGACTTTAAGATCCAGGCGGAGGCTATGGGCCGGATATTGGCCTCAAGATCAGTATCGGGGATGAAAAAAGACGTTGCGGGGTATTTGTATGGTGGTGACATTACACGCAAGATGAAGCTTCGTGAGAAGCAGAAGAAAGGTAAGTTGAAAATGAAAAAATTGGGGCATGTTAATATTCCCCAAGATGTTTTTCTTAAAGTAATGAAGTCTTCAGATTAAAGATTACCAGTGATGGCAGGAATATAAAGGAGGATCATACTTACTATAATAACGAGACAAAGAATTCCCCAAAGAAAGTTAATTTTTTTTCGGCTTTGTTTTTGAAATAACATTGTATCTATAATATAATACATCCGTGCGCGACTTACAAGAAAGAAGATATTTTAGACGCTTGCTGAGGTCGCCACTATTTGCAGTATTTTTATCGGTCCTATTTTTATTACTTTGCAATAGCGTCTATCGAATTTATAGAAAGGATGAGGTTGCTAGACTAAATAGAATAGAGTCCGACAAAAGGCTGGCCGCTCTAAAGGAAAAAGAAGAATATCTTAAAACTCAGATTTCTAAACTTAAAACTAGTCGAGGAGTTGAAGAAGAGTTAAGAAACAAATTTCAGGTTACTAAGGACGGCGAAGAGGTATTGGTTGTTGTGGATGATCCTGGGACGACTGGTGATATTAGTCGGTCTCCCCGGGACAACGGTAGTATGTGGGACAAGTTCCTTAAGCTGATTGGATTTTAAAATAAGCGGGTATGGTCTAGTGGCAGAATGCGGCCTTCCCAAGGCTGAGACGCGAGTTCGATTCTCGCTACCCGCACAGTTCTATGAAAAATAACCATGAGTCGTTAGTTGCTAACTCTAATAAGTTTGAGAACCAGAAAACTATTGATAGTGCCGTTTTAGAGTCTGTTGATGAGAATTATATAAAAGAAGTAATATCTAATTTACATATTACAGCAGGGGGGCCGATAGTGCTTTCAGAGGAAGAAATAAAAACGGAAGGTTTGCTGCCTAAATATATGACTGTTGTAGGCGATAGAGAGATTGCCTTGTCCCTACCGTACAATCTTGGACATGGAAGGGTGGCTGTTTTGGCTTATGTTAACTCAAAAACAAGCAATATTCCTCCTCAAGATTTCTATATTGCACGATCATATTACAGATCAAACTCGCATGGCGTATGGCGGTACATTCCCGATTATGGAATGGATGGAAGTTATGGTAAGGGGCGTAATGCGGAAAGCTTGAATCTCCCCATCACTTTGCAAAAAGCTCTGTCCGATGATTTGCGCTTGAATGGAGCAGCTGAAGTGTTCAAACCAGATTCTATATTTTTGGGTACTATTGGTTTGGCCAGAACGACTTACTATGGAACTGCCGAGAGTCAGAATGATTATTACTTTGATGTTAAATCTGAGCCGGAAAGATTGATTGGTAAATTTTATGGCTCTCGTCACAATAAGACGGCACCAGAGGCTCTGGTATTAAAATATGAAGCTCCAGATTTTTCTAAGAAACTTATGGAGTGGGATGATAAGTCTGAGGTCCAGGGTCATTATCATGTTGACGTATTTCCATCTAAGGATGGCAAGTTTAATTTTATGTTTTGTAAAAATGATAAGGGGCAGGTATGGATTGGAGGAGTTGAGGTTGCCAAGTCGAAGGTGACATCTACAGGACTTAAGGCAGATTGGGCATATGGTGGATATTTAACGACGCCGATTATGGAGTATCCACAAGAAGTCGGTGACTATTCTGGCGAATATTTAGGTAACGGATATGTGGACATGTTTGAAAATTATTTGAGTAAAATCCCAGTGATTCAGGAGTATTTAAAGAGTGTGAAGGACAGATCAGAGAATAAATAAAGATATAGGTATGAAGAATTTTAAAAAAAATAAAGAAGATTTTACATGCGATAAGTGCGGCTTTTTTGTCATTGGCAATGGTTACACTAATCACTGTTCAGGATGTTTATGGAGTAAACATGTAGATATCATTCCCGGTGATCGCCTCGCGACGTGTCAGGGGTTGATGGAGCCGGTTAAATTTGAAAAGACTGGTAAAGATGAATCTCTTGTGCACAGATGTATTGATTGTGGTTATGAAAAATTAAACAAGTTGTCAAAGGAGGACAATTACGATAAAGTAATCTCATTGGTTAAGAAGAATATTTAATAGACTTGCCCCCGTAGCTCAATGGATAGAGCAATCCCGTCCTAAGGGAGAGATGGAGGTTCGATTCCTTTCGGGGGCACCCATACAAATACGCACATCAGTGTGTATTTTGTTTGACTCCTTTCAGGATATTTGAATTATAAATCTAGCGTAATAAAAAATTTTATTGCGTTAGCGTTGTTGTTGACTTTCTTATCGTAGTATGTTAGCCTTTCTTTAGAAATATTAGCACGGTGTCCCTGTGTTTTTTGTAGTTAAAAGGCAAAGGAGAAAAGAATAATGTCTAAGGCACCTGAATCTTATCTTGATTGTCGAAGACCGTCATTTCTGGAAGCTTTTGTTGCAGAGGGTGACGTGACCCTTGAAGAAGCGATAGCCTCACTCAAACGTAAGGGTTACTTTACACCTCGGCCTCGGCCATGGCAGCTCGGTTTTCATGATAGAGGTCTTGGTCGCGGAGACTTCGCGGTTTTAGATCGCTTTGGAGATCTAGTCGCAAAAATTCCAGAAGAGGAAGATGCAGAGTTGATTATAGCAGCAGTGAACGCATACAAGCCTTGATCATTTTGGTTTCACCTATTACCCGCCATATCCTCTAGGATCTTTGGCGGCTTTTTCTTTTTCCTATGAATCATCTGCTAAATGTGTTAGTTTTTAATTATAATTAGCTCTTTGAAAAATCCTAAAATCTTAGGTCAAATGGAGGTAGAGAGTGAAAAGATTTGTTGCAAGGGTTTGTGAGATTTATGGCTCATTCAAATGGCCGATTGCACTCATATTTGCAGCTCTAATTTTTATTCAAGTTTACTCATTGGCAGGTTCTTACTATGTAGGACGCGCTATCGATTGTCTGTCTTTAAAGTCTTTCAGTCTATTTTGCAGTTTCGCAGTTTCGTTTCTTATTGTCTCAATAGCACGCATAACTGTTCAGTGGTCTAAAGATGATTTTGAACTCAATACAATTGATTTTGTGGTTAAGCGAAAGATAGCAGAGAAGACGCTCGATAAGGTTATGACGCTATCAGTAGGCCAACTTCGTTCTGAACACTCTGGTTTAACTCACAGCATTATTAATCGTGGAGAGAATGCGTTGTCTACGTTAGCCTTCACATTTGTCTATGAAATCTGCCCGATTTTTTGCTCAATTTTATTAGCTGGTTTTGCATTATTCCATTTGAGTTGGCAACTTTGTATGATTGTTGTGATTGAGTCAGCTTTCTTTATCTTTATATCTTGGCTCATCAATAGAAATTATTGGGGCGAGATTAAAGATATCGAAATTGGTTCAAACGATAATGAAAGATTTCGCAATGAGATTCTGAGAAATGTGGTATTGGTAATCCTCTCTGCTGTTTCATCACCGCTGGTCAAGGGTTATGTCAATTCAGTTCAAGTTACAAACGACAAGGCTGTCCGGCTATACATTAAATATCATGTGTATAATTTTGTTCGAAATGCCTCCGTCGTAATTTCCCAATTCTTTGTAATCTTAGTTGGCGGATATTACGGATGTCTCGGCACAATGACACCTGGAAGTCTCGTAACCTTCATTATGTGGTCACAGACGATCTTCGGTAATATTTCAAATCTTGGGGCGCTACATAAGAGATGTATCGACATGGCCGCCTCGGTCAATAAGTATTTTCAGATTATGGACGTTGTCCCCGCTGTCTTCGATGCCTCAAACGCTATTGAGCTCGACTCTCTTTCTGGCAGAATTGAAGTCAAAAATCTTTCTTTTAAATACCCTCAGACTAGATATGTGGATACTGGGGACGAGAAGGATAAGAAAGAGGTGGCTACTGGCGACGTTAATCAGGGTGCACTTTGCGGTGTGAACCTGGTAATCGAAGCGGGTGAAAAGGTTGCTCTTGTTGGTCCGTCTGGAGCCGGTAAATCAACTCTCGTGAGTTTGTTAACTCGTGGATACGATCCTGACGAAGGCCAAATTTTGATTGATGGGCACGATCTCAAGACTTTAAATCTTAACCGCTACCGAAGTCATATCGGGCTCGTTGAACAAAATGTAGGACTTTTCGATAACACACTGAGATACAACATTGCTTTCGGACTTCTTGGCACGTCGCGTGTTTTGACGGATGATGTTCTTAGTGAAGTTGCTAGAGCCGCTTGTATCGATAAGTTTTACGATCGTTTGACAGAAGGCTTTGACACTAGGGTCGGAGAGAATGGCGTCCAATTATCTGGAGGAGAACGTCAAAGAGTTGCGATTGCAAGGGCACTTGTAAAAAATCCTGCTATCTTAATATTGGATGAACCCACGGCTAGTCTTGATGCAGAGAATGAGGCTCTGATCAAAGAGTCGATCGACAGGGTGACCAAAGGCCGTACAACTATTGTTGTTGCTCATAGATTCTCGACTATTCGTGATGCAGACAAGATTGTTGTTCTTGAAAAAGGTAGGGTTGTTGGAGTGGGTAGGCATGCAGATTTGATTAAAACATGCCCGATCTATCAGAAACTTCTGCAAACCCAAATGCTTCTGTAATCTATCACATTTGAAGTAGATTTATGCCGCTATTCTTCTTGAATGGCGGCCTTTTAGTTTTGTGATACAATATAATTATGGTGAATGAAGAATCTAGCGAGCTTCTCGAATTAGTGAGAGAGAATAATAAAATCTTACGCAGTATGCGTAGGTCAGCACGTATAGGCAGTTTCATGCGTTACGTATACTGGATTCTTATAATTGGATCTGCAGCCAGCGCGTACTATTATTTGCAGCCGTATATAAATCAGTTGTTAAATGTGTACAACGAGTTAAACTCCACTGTAAAAAACGTTAATAGTAAGGTAAATAGTTTGCCAAATGTGTCGAATTTAAAGTTGCCTGCGGATGTTATTCAGAAGCTTGACTCAGCGTTAAAAAACAAATAGAGTTAATAAACAATTAGTTTAAATGCCGAGGCCCGCCCGACTCGCTGCAGACGCAGCTGCGTCGAAGCGGGCGGGTAGCTCAGTTACCATGTTTTTCTATACATATGTGTTATTAAGCGAAAAAGATGGTAAAATGTATGCCGGCTGGACTATTGATTTAAAACATAGATTGGGGCAACATAACAAAGGTTTAGTAGGTGCGACTTGTGACAGGAGACCGTTTAAGCTCATTTACTATGAAGCGTGCGGAAATAGAGAAAAGGAGATAGTGCGAGAAAAATATTTGAAGAGTGGTTATGGTCGTAAATATTTGAAAGATAGAACATAATATTTGCCGAGGTAGCTCAGTTGGTAGAGCATGTGCCTGAAGAGCATGGGGTCGGCGGTTCAAGTCCGCCCCTCGGCACCAAGTTTTAATAGATTCATAATATAGAAACTGATGGAAAAATTGCCACAAAATAAGGAACAGATATCAGAAAAAGAATCAGTACTCGGGTCTATGGGTGCGGCTTTGTCAGCCGTTGGTAAAGTTTTATGGGAATATACACCCCAGGGTGCAGCCGAAAAGCAAATGAAAAAAAGTGTTGACAATGCGGCTGCTGCCATGGCTCTTTCAGTGATACAGCAAACACGACAGTGGTTTCAGCTTCAAGGTATTGAAATGGATTCTCAAACACAAACAAAGCTGGCTGAGAGCGAGAGACGTGCATTAGAAACATTAAAACAGAATAAGGTTCTGGTTGAAAAGTAGAATTACCCTATTTTAATATTTAACTTTAAAAAAGATAGACCCCGAAGCTTTCGCTTCAGGGTCTGTTGTTGTGTCTTGTTCTTTTGTATCAGTTACTGCCCGTGAGGAACCAGGAAGATGTTCTGGTTGCTAGAGGGTTTACTGAGGTCGAAGAGATACATGTGCCAGCGCTTCCGATTCTCTTCGTACCGAAGGCCGGGAGCGAGACGACAACCGGCCGGAGCGTTCAGCCCCTTGTCTTCCTCACGGAGCCAGATCGTACCCAGGAATGGGATGTGTTTGCCGAACTTGAGCAGCTTTCGGGAAGCTTTCTTCCCTGCGTCACTATTCAAGAAGCAGACTAGCTTCTCACCACTCCTCTGGTCTCGAGCCACACTATTGGCGCGAGCCACACGAGCATATCCTCACCTGTCGTTTGCTCGCTTGGTGGACTGAACGTGAATGGATCGAATTCTGATGCACCAAGAGACGCTGGTTCGCTGTCCCAGATGCGTCTGTAACCCCTCTTGGAGTAGTCGTGATCGAACTTGCTTTCGAAGCTAAACTCGATGCTGTTTGACTCGTTGTTCGATGCCGCAGTCCCCGTGTTTTTGGTCCTGAACATGGTAATCATCCTTTCTTCGCTAGCCTGTCGTTGACGGCTGCGAGTCACGGCTTCCGGTGGGAATCCCCTAGAAGCTGATTTGGATTGATATTGATACCTAGAATTTACAATGTGCACGCTATTTAGTTCTCTTCGCGTTGTACACTAATATATAAACTTTGTCAAGAGTATATAGAAAAAAGACAGCTAATCTTTAAAAAGGCCTTTAGATTATAGATTTTTTACTAAAGAGATTTTACTTTAAGCGATTTAGATTGATTCTTGTTGATCTTCGGCATGCGGATAATTAGAAGGCCGTGTTTTTCGATAGCCTCAGAGTTGTCGGCATCTACTTCATCAGGTAAAACTACTGTTCTACCAAAAGATCCCCAAAACAGTTCCTTGTAGACGTATTTTTCCTTTTCAGGGGCCTCAGGCTCTTCTCTCTTGGCTTTGATTACAACCATTTCGCGCGTAATCGAAATATCAAGATCTTCGGACTTAACTCCTGCAATCATGGAAATGACAATAATTTCGGTTGGTGTTTGGTATACATCCACTGCAAGTTGTGCTTCGCCCTGCTCTTCTTCTGTCCAATTTTCGCCACGAGGTTGCTTTACAACCTTAGAGTCTCGGTCGGTTGATCCAATGCCTGTTAGGCGTTCAAAGAAAGATCTTTTTTCTTTTTTCATTTGTGATTGATTAGACTGATAATTTGTTACTAGCTATAAACGTCTTCGACACGAAGTTTTTCAAAAAATAAAATTAAGAATATTATTGCAAGCCACAGTGCTATAAAAACAACCGAGATATTACCGCCATTATTTCTAATTATAAAAACATTAAATGATGTGTGTAATATTGTTGAGGTGATGATCCCAAAAATGATCGCGCAGAATTTTGTAAAATATCCTTTTGTAAAGGCCAGGGCCATAAGACTGCCAATAAAAGCAGAAGCGAGTGTGTGTAGAAGACTTGCACCCACGAATCTCATGCTGCCTGTTAAGATTGATGCTACGGTATCTTGTGAATTCACAATGAATAGAAAATTTTCGGCAGCAGCAAATCCAAGTGCTGCAGTAACGAGATAAATAATAGCGTCGATTGGTTCGTCATAAAATCTGGTACGTAATCCACCAACGTATGCAGCTCCGAATTTCATAATTTCTTCTATAAGCGCCCAAATAGCTAGAATTAGAGTCGGATCAGTCATTGATTTAGCGACATATTCTTCGGCAAAATATGTTGGGATAATACTCAAGACGCCGCAGATAAAAGTTATGACAATCAATGCTTCCGGCTCCGGATGTTTGTCGTCTTCACGCAACCAAAACCAAAGCCACAAAACGGCTGGAATAATTCCTCCTACTAGAGAAAAGAAAAGCGCTGTTGGGCTAACTAGTTGGGCCATGACTCTACTAATAGTAGATCATTTTCGGTTGAAGTTCTAGGGATAATACTCCACAGCTCCTCCGTTATGAAGGGCATGAATGGATGCAGAAGCTTTAAATTTGTCTTTAGAATCGTATAAAGCGTTGATTGTATTGATTCTCTGTCTTTATTACCTGCGGGCTGAGCTAGTCGTGGCTTAGCCTCCTCTATGATTTTATCGGCAAATGTGTGCCAAATATAGTGGTAGAGGTTCTCGGCCGCAAGGTAAAATTTGTATGTCTCCATGTCTTCGGTAACTTTCTTTGCGAGGTTTTTTTGCTCCTCTAAGAGAGCTCCGTCTTTAGTTGTTACTTCATATTCTTTGTTTGGATCAAAGTCTTCCAAATTCGAAAGGACAAAACGAGTAATATTCCAAAGTTTATTGGCGAATTTAGAGTAGGCCTTAACTTTTTGAATGTCGAAGTTAAGATCATTGCCTGGACCGATACCTACAATCATAGACATTCTAAGTGCGTCAGTGCCAAATTGTTTGATAATTTCTTCAGGCTCAATTCCGTTCTTGGCTGACTTGCTAAACTTTTGACCTTTTGAATCCCTGACAATTCCATGTAAATAGACTGTTTTGAAGGGGATATCGCCAAGGAGATATTCACTCATCATAATCATTCGCGCCACCCAAAAGAAAAGTATTTCATAACCAGGGTTCATAAGACTTGTCGGATGGTAAGTTTTTAGATCGGCTGTTTGTTCTGGCCAGCCCAAAGTGCTGAATGTCCATAAACCTGATGAAAACCAGGTATCAAGTGTGTCGGTGTCTTGGGTGTATTCAGCATCGCAAAATTTGCATTTAGGTTTTTCACCTGAGATTATGATTTGCTCACATTTTGCACTATCATCCTCGTGCCCTTCTTTGGGAATACATTTTGGTTCGTGGTACCACACAGGTATTCGGTGACCGTAAGTTATTTGGCGCGAAATGCACCAATCGCGCAGATTGTCTATCCAATTAAAATATATTTTTTCAAAATGATCAGGAAGAATATTAACTTTTTTGGAAATGACTGGCTCTCGCATCAACTCTTTTAGAGTTTTGCCGCCCTTGGATGGAATCGCTTTATTAACATCAACAAACCACTGTAGTTTGATCTGTGGTTCGACGATACCGCCAGTTCTTTCAGCTGTGGCGATGTTGTGGGTATATGGTTCTTCTTTTACAACTAGACCTTTGGTTCTGAGTTTTTCAACAATTTGTTTACGTGCATCGGCTATTTTTATACCGGCAAATTCTCCCGTGTTGGGCATCATCTTTCCAATAGTATCGATAATCTGTTCCTTTTCGAGTCCATGCCTTTCGGCTATTTCGAAGTCAACAACACTGTGCCACGGGGTGATCGTCATAACGCCTGTACCGGTGGCCATGTCTATGACAGAATCTTTTACAACCGTCGCTTTAGTTTTGCCATTGATCCACTCAAGCTCGAACGTGTCCCCATCTTTGTACTGCGAATAGCGCTGATCGTCTGGGTGCATTACAACGTATTTGTCTCCAAACTTTGTTTCCGGTCTAGTTGTTCCAATTTCAAACGGGCCGTATTTGAATGTGTACCATGTTGTTTTTTCTTCCTGATATATAATTTCGTCATCAGCGATTGTTGTTTGACCCTTCGGATCCCAATTGACAATTCGATGACCACGGTAGATTAGGCCTTCGTCATACATCTTTTTGAAAGCCGTTTTGACTGCCAGGCTTCGTTTATCATCCAGAGTAAATGCTTCACGAGACCAATCGAGCGATGATCCAAGCAGGCGCATCTGGCTCAACATATCTTTTTGGTTCTTCAGACCAAAGTCATTGATCATGTTAAAGAATTGGTCGCGAGGGAAGTCATGGCGTGATTTACCAGATTCTTTTTGCAACTCCTTTTCGAATCTTGATTGTGTGGCTATCGCAGCATGATCTGTCCCCGGGATCCAAACGGTTCTTTTGCCTCGCATTCTTTCAAAACGCACTGCAGCGTCTTGTAGGCTATGCTCAAGGGCATGACCGAGATGAAGTCTGCCCGTTACATTTGGTGGAGGAAGAACAATGGAGAAGTGCGGAGCATCCGGCTTTGTAATACCTTTGGCAATACAAACGTCCGGATTAAA
>JACQCW010000009.1 GCA_016201425.1 Candidatus Vogelbacteria bacterium
CATGGGAGATATGTTGCCGACCCTAAGCACCGCAACCCCTGAATCGCGCATCGCATCGCTGGTCGCGTTCATGGATAGCGCATCGCCGTTCTACGACTACCGCGTCTGCTCGATGTGCGGAATCCCGCGAATTGTCCTTTTTGGAGAAGCGGCAGATTACCGCAAGCTAGTCAACGTATCGCGAAAACTTTCAGTAGCCTTCAAAGAACACCTCGAGGAGTACTTTGAGAATCTGCTCCCAGTACTCGAGGAGATTGCCGACACCGCCGAAGGAAAGAGCAACGATCAGAACTTCTGGTATGAGCTCTATAAGCACAAGGATGGCAGTGGTGGGCCAACGTTCGCTGGATGGATTTCAGCATTCCTCTGGTATGTGAACTCGGTTGACCACAAGACAAATACCAAGACTCTCGTGGTTAAGTACGAAGGTAATTACGACTGGAATAAAATTCAATATGGCGGAATCAGCTCCGGATCCGAGCCAAGCCATCTATCGAGCGTCCCCTTCGTATGGGACTACTTCGGCACTGAGATCCCGATGACTTTCGTCGCCGGAATTCTCGCAATCGAAGAGGCAGAGGGCGCCCTCACCCCAGTATTAAGTTACGGTGTGTTGAATCAGCCCAAGGCTAAGTAACACAGTAGAAAAAGTGAATCATCCCCGCCCATACCAACGGCGGGGAATTTTTGTATTCGATAAGCCCAAAGTTCAGGTTAAAGATATCGCTCTGATTTGTAAGGACATTACCGAAATCGCTTGACATTTTAAATGATACCTGCTATACTCCCTCTTACATATAGAGAGAGTGTTAACAAAAAAGTAGTCGAGTTTTTAGTATCATATCTATCTTTTGTAATTTAATCGTATTTAAAACTAATCGATGACAGGAACAATCAAAAAGTTGGTATCTGACAAAGGTTTCGGTTTTATCGCCGTCGAAGGTGAGTCTAAGGACTTGTTCTTCCACAGCAATAATCTTTCAGGAGTTGATTTTACATCACTTCGAGAAGGAGATGCCGTTTCTTTTGACACAGAGACAACCCCAAAGGGTCCAGCAGCTGTGAACGTAAGACGAGCATAAGCTTCTACCTTTAACAAAAGAGCCCTTCACGGGGCTTTTTTGTTTTCAATCAGGAACATTGGCCATTTTAATTTTAGACAAAGAGTATCTTTATTTTGGTCAAAGTACCGAAATACAAAAAACTCCTGAACCATACTGTGACTAGCACAATATGATTCAGGAGCAATACTACGAAAATCTCAATTAGTGGTGCCAGTGTTCAGCTGATTAAGCGGCATCTGTATGTTAACCGGCCAATCCTCAGGCGCAACCGTGAAAGTAACATTCAGAATATATCCATCATTAAAAACATCCTGCGGGCCCTGCGTCCTCAAGCGATAATTAATTGCATTAAGAGAAGAAGTGTCGTTCTGAAAGTAAAGCTCAAAGGCAGCGGAACGCTCCTTAAGACCTTCCTTAACCCGAACCCGCACCTTCTCAAGTGGGACTGTCGAAGTTATGTAGGCATCTTCAATCTTGGAGTACCAAGAGAAAGTTACCAATCTCTTCACTTCAGTTGATCCACCAGAATAGGTGCCGTAACAAATAAAGAAAGATCCCTCACCTCCGGTTTGTGTTTTGATAACCGTCGGTGCTATCTTGTGCAGAGCGTGTTTACCCAGAAAAAGCTGATATTCAGTGCCATCTGGCCTATCAAGATTGCAACCAGAGAGCCCAAACATAGACAAAGCTAAAGCCAAGACAATCGTAACAAAACGGAAACTCACGTTTAATCCTCCTCGCGTTTAAATGACCGATATTTCCCACATCAGAAAAGATTCTACTTATAAAATACAGTAAATCCAAAGTTTGTCAACTGTTTCTCTTTGCTCTATGCGCCATTTTAATCTTCAAATAAACCGACTCGTTACCTGGTCGAACACTTCTCTTCTTCATTAAATCCGCAGGATATTTTTGATCCACCAAAGCCAACTTATCCTCAATAATCTTTTTTGTGTCTAATTTTAAAAGTACTGACATCTGAATGCAGTAAATCAAAACATCAGCTAATTCTTTCTTAACCTGGCCTAGCTTATACTCATCCTTAAGCACATCTTCAATCTCCATTGAGCTCCACTGAAAAAGCTCCAAAAGTTCGGCCCCCTCAATCATTATTGACTTAGCTAAGTCTGACGGCCTAAGATGGTCCCAATCTCTTGCCCTTAAGAAGTCGCCAACTTTCTTTTCTATGCTTCTCATTTAATTAAACTTTTTGACCAACAAATCTGATCAAACCTCCTCTCTTTCGCTCACCGCCAATTTTATGTTTAAGCAGCTCCCCCTTATCATCTAAAACAATTCTTTTAAATCTATTCACAAACGGTGTCAGAGACTCGATATTAAAATATCTTTTTTCCATGCCGTCAATCATGAAGAAGTCCTTTTCAATCTTTGGTCCGGCGTTAAATTCTTCATCAGATGTTGAGTTCAACATAATAGCTATAACGCCCCCGGTTCGCATGACCCGATAAATTTCGTCAAAGATCTGGTGAGTGGTTCGTTCGTCAAAATAGTGAAGAGCTAAGTGTGAATAGACAACATCATACGCGTCGTCATTAAAAGGCAGCGGATACGAAATATCAATCTGTTCGTACGAGATCTTTGGAACCAACTCAGCTGGAGTTTTCGTCTGCGCCAAATTTAATCCTTCAAATGAGAAATCCAGCGCATCTATTATAAATCCTTTTTCGGCAAAAAATCTACTATCTTGCCCCTGCCCGCATCCAAGTTCAAGCATACTCCCACCATCTTGAGGCAAAAACTGCAGTGCCCACTCGGCAAAAAGGGTGGGCTTATCGATCCAATCTGTTTTGGCATATTTAAGATGTTTTTCATTCCAATTTGAAACTATTGAGTTATCCATGGCTGCATTATACCAAACTATTTATTATCTTAAAATCTTCAACAAGTGTCGGTCTCAAATGAATATTATAAATCGAGGCCGCGGGATGATACAAAGCTACAATATAAATTTGTCCATATGATGCCTTGGTCTCAAAAGCTTTGCCATGAGCCTGGCTTATTGGCTCAAGCTTAGGTGTGAGGTTGAACCTCATCATAAGGTATTCCATAGAATGCCTACCGAGCGCTGCAATAACTTTAGGTTGAATGATTTCAATCTGACGATCAAGAAACGGCGCGTACATATCCTTTTCTTCCGCGGTTGGGTCACGGTTTTCAGGCGGGCGATCTTTAACAATGTTCGTAATATAAACATCCTCGCGCTTGATACCAGAAGATTCCAAAAGTTGGTTTAGAACTCGGCCCGACGCTCCGCAAAACGGCCTGCCCTGCAACGCCTCATTTTTTCCAGGTGCTTCACCAACCAGCATGATCTTAGCAAAGTGACTCCCCTCACCTATTACCGGAAAGTATTTGTTGTCAGTCCGAAATTTATAGAGCGGAGATTTTTTAAAAACTAAAAGTTCATTTTTGATTTTCTTAAGATCTTCATTTCTTTTCTCAACCTCAATCATCTTTAAAATAATAAACTCTTTATGAATCTAAATCCCGCGGCTGGAATACCTAAAACTGTTTGCAATATTGACATTGGCTTCTCTACCACTTCGACTGTATTGTTTGCGGCAACTACTGGTTGATCCTTTATCGACACAATAACGTCTTGCTTCGCAGCTACTACTACCGCCTGATTTTTAGTATCCAAATACCTCTTAGCATCCAAAAGTTTCTGTTCAGCGCCACGTAAGATAGCGGCAATGTCTTGTTGGGGTTGTGGCGCCTGCTGTTGATTTACTATTGTTGTGCTTGCCATTACCTCTGTTTTTAAAACATCAGCAGTAACCGGCGTTTCTGACTTAAGTGTAAACGTCGACGCAATATTTTTAGCTGGAGACATTAACTGTATATCTTTTTCTAAAACAAAACCAAATAACTCTTTGGCAATAGTTATCTCTTTGTTCGGTAAAATGATTGTGTCTTTAGGAAATGTAAAATTAAATCTGCCAGACACTAGTTGCCAACCACCTACGTTGGCCTCATAGACTGAGCCATTTTTTATTTTCACATAAGTCGGAGTGGCCTCAGTTATTTGAAGATTACTGGCAACAACTCGAACACTTGTCCTTGCCACAAAATCTTCACCGGCCCGAGACATATTCAAAATAACTACATAATCGCCAGGAAATTTATATTTGTGAATAATATTTTTACCAGTAGCAGTTTCACCGTCACCAAATGACCACGAAATATCTCCGCCCTCAACCATGTCACCAACTGTGGTGTACAACCTCGCCTCAAAAGCCAAAGGCGTGTCGACTAAAACCAATCTATCTCTTCCTGCGCTAGCGACAACTTTTTCGTCCTCCTTAACGTTACTCAAGACCGCCTGACTTGAGTGGGCAGATAATGATCCAGACTCACCATCCAATGGATTATTCGTGGATCCTAAATTTGTAATAGAAGAGTCGCCAGAATTTTGTGTAGTTGTAGTGGAGTTACTCGAGTTATTGACAGAGCTGATCACGGAAATAAAATTTTGGGCACGAGGAGTGCCCGTAGCCGTGATCCACGCATTAGAAGACCATTGCATCGTTTGTTTTGTTGATGCATCCCCAGCCGGCCAACCAGCAGAGGCATCCAAGGTGTCCAACACGTCACCAGTAGCCGATTTCAAAACCAAACTCTCGCCTGCGTTACTCAATCCACTACCACCAAAAGATCCAAGATCATCTGCAAGCCCTTGCACGGGGTCAGGCATAGATGGAGTACTGCGGGCCACCAAATAATATCCACTAGGATCTATAGTTTTGGTGAGTTTAATAATCAGAGTTTTACCACCCGCCTCATAAAGTGCCGCATCTTTAAGGTCAACAATCGACGATCCGTCGTTATATAATTCTATCCATTCTCCATACTGACTTTTTTCATTACCCATCCAGGCAACTTCGTTTATTTTTATATTCGCAAGTGTAGCCAGGGGCACAACAAAAGCGGACAGTGCGATGAACACTAATAATTTTTTATTTTTCATTTTTTAAATTACGGATTTCTTCCTGCCTTGATCTCACTTATAAAGTGTTCGCCCGTGGCTTTAAAATCCGGCTTCAACTTAATAACAGTTTCAAGTTCGGTAATTGATTCGGCTCTCCTATTACCAGCCAACAAGCTCGCAGCAAGAGAAATATGAAGCTGGGGATTGTTGGGATCTTGAGAAATTTTCTTTCGCCAAATCTCTATAACCCTATCGTATCGACCTAAAGATGCGTAAGCACTAACAAATCGATCGTCATCTGGTACGTCGTTGCCAAAATTATTCTTCATTATATTTTGGATTACAGGGTCACCATCCTTCTTAGAGTAAATAGCTGCGATCGCGTATATTTTCTGTGCATCCACAAAGCTAGGCTCTAATTCATAAGCGAACTTTGCAGCGTCAAGCGCTTTGTCGAATTCCTTCCTATTTAAATAAACAGAAACAAGTTCAAATATTATACTCTGTTTATTAGGTGAGAGTGCGACCGCCTTCTCTGCCTGCTCTAGTGCCGCATCGGTGGCTCCATAAGTAGAATAAAGCGACGTCAAAAAGACTCTATAGCGCGCATCGTCAGGAGAAAAATCTATCTGTTTCAAAAGTTCATCTTTAGCCAAATTGAAATAATCTAGCTTCAAAGAATTATCAATACTCAAACTTCGCAAGTTGACTGTTCGTTGAGCAAGCTGTTCCATCGCTTCAGTAGTTCCAAAAGTATTGTATGACAAAGCTTGCTTAAAATAATCCAAGCCCTGCTTTAAGTCTTGAGATGACAAGGCCTGGATAAGAGTCTCCGATGCCAATATTGGTTTAACGTTGGCAAAATATAGAGAGAAAGCCAGACCAACAATCACGAATGCTGAAACCAACTGAACAAAAAATATATCGTCTGGGTTTATTGTCATAGTCTTTACATTTTGTGAAGCGGCCAAAACTGTCCCTCGACTATCAAAATGCGCATACGCCAACAAAGTAAAGAACATGGTGTAGCTGACTAAGTTGTCGAACACGAAAATATTTTGAACGAAGTAAGCAACGAACATGCCCGTAAGTAACGACTTTTCGGTCAAAGAAAGTTTGAGTACTTTTGACTTTTTCCAAATCGAATATATCACAGTGCCGAACATAGAAAGGTAGGCTAGTAAACCTAAAATGCCTCCGGCAGAAAGCCAATCAAAGAAGACATCGTGCGCACGATCGAACCATGGTTCTTGTTTATACATTCCCGGATTGTAGTATTTGTTAAAAACTAAATTAAAGTTATCTTGACCCCAACCTAAAATCGGATGTTCTTTGAAGCCCTGAAGTGCACTGCCCCACACCATTAAGCGCGGCTCACTAGTTAGTTGTTCCCACGATATCTCCGAGAATCTGTTTAATGTTGTACTCTGCTTAATAAGAGAGCTGTTTCTCATCACATAAATCCCAATGACCAAGAGGAAAAAAGATAAAATAAGATAAATAGAAACTTTTTTTGCTTTTTCACCACCGAAATATATCTGTAACCCCGCAGTGAGAATAACACCGACAACGAGTCCGATAAGAGCTCCTCGTGTTGCGGTTTTATAAAGTACAAATACATATATCAAACTCAGAATTGCATACATCCACTTACTTGCAGAAACACTAATAAGAGCTTTCGATATATTTGCTCGAAAGTAAAAAAATGCTGCAATGAATGTGAGGAACAGCATATGGACAGCCAAGTAAGTCGAATTACCAAGCGTGGCATCAACTCTAAAAGCTCCCTGATCAATTGCAAAAAATCCACCCAACTGACCGAGAACATAAAAGAAGAGTAAAACACCCGCTGCCAAAATTGTTTTCAAATATTTATTCCACAATTTCTCCGTATTTAGTACTGAGCCGATTACCACAAAATAGGCGCACATATGAAGTAACGCAGCGAGACCCTCCATTCTTTCGTAGTTAGACCAGAAACTCCGATAGAAGTTAGCGCCAAAAATATCGGCAACGGTAATAACCATCAAAAAAGCTGCCACCGAATACGCTATCAACGACTTACCAAGAGAATAACTCTTATCTCTCAACGAAAGAATAATCCATAGAGCAAAAATTATCTCAACTATAATTCTAAACAAAAAATTCTTACCCGTAATAAATGGAAAGAACATCGAATCGGCGACATAAAGCGGGATAAAAGGAATTAAAAATATGCCGACGAGAATCGTATTTTTTAAAGTTTTATTTAACATAAGTTAAAATATATCACATGCCGTGCACCCACTCAATATTGACTGGATATAAGAAAAGCCCTCCAACATTATGTTAGAGGGGTGAATTTACTTTGACACCTTTAAGATATTTTCAGGAATAGCGCCCATCTGGCCCATCGAATGTTCATACCTGATAGCTGGCGATGAAGGATAGTACGGAATGTTGAGAGTTTCGCGAACAGTTTTCTCAACCAAGTCCCTTTCTATCACTAGATCTTCAGCAGTTAGTAAATCAGTAAATACGTATGCCTTATATCCACCGTTTGGATCGCCCTTATAATAGTCTGCAACGGTTGTGTAGTCGACTTCGTACTGATGAAGCTTGTCACCGGTCTTATAAGTATAGGTGTAGACTCCTGGTCTATTTGAATCCAGCACAGCTTGGTCGTAATAGGGCGTCCCTGGATAACAAGTGATAATCGTCACATCAAAGTCATCTGGCTTTACCTCGAGGAGCCAGTCCAGAGTTTCCTTGATAGTCTCCTTCGTTTCTCCCGGGTGACCAATCGACATAAGTGCCTTAACTTTCAAATTATGTCTTCTAGCGATTTCAACACACCTCGTGTTTTCCTCCATTGTCGCTTGCTTATTGATATTTTCAAGAATTCTCGGTGATCCGGATTCAAAACCAGTCAAGATCCAGCGAAAACCTGCATCGTACATCGCTTTAGCCTGCTCATCGTTGAAGAGTTGCGCTTTAATGAATCCACGCAATCTCCACTCAGTGCCGATCTCCTTCTGCGTCTTCGCGATTAAATTCATCAGCTCGATCATCTTCTTGTTTACATTAAGCTCATCGTCGTACATCATGAATCCATTAACGCCGTAAGTCTTATACAGATGGACCATCTCATCAACAATATTCTGTGAAGTACGCATTCTGATACGACGAAGCATCGGAGACTCACGTCCACCGCAAAATCCGCAACCAAATGGACATCCAAGCTGAGCAATCAACGATAGTGCAGGAATTCCCTCAATAGAATAGTGATAACTTGGCACGTCAATCAAGTGACGGGCCGGAAATGGTAGCTCAGTAAGTTTAGCGTTGGTTAGAAATAAAGCAGAGGACGGATCGTCAGCATCAATGAGCTTAGGCGCATGAGGATCGCAGGCAAAAAGAATTGCCTCTTCTCCGTCCCCGGCAACCAAAACATCGAACATGGCCTCAGCCTGCCGCATTGCCTTAACAGCACGCCCGCAAATTCCGTTGCGCAACTCTTTCTTATAAGCAGCATTTACCAGGGTAATGTGCGGGCCACCCAAAATCACACGCGCTTTAGAATTAATGCTCTTGATGGCTTGTAAAATTTCAGTAGCGGCTGGCATAAGTGGCGTAGTGGCAGTGATACCAAAACACTCTGCCCTTGAATTCTTAACGTGGTCCTTCACAACTTCCAAATAATTTGAAACGCCTGAGAGATCCAGCATTTCAACCTTAGTGCCAACCATCTCCAGGACGGCGGCAACCTTCAGAATTCCCAAATTCATAAATACTCTTTCATCCAAAAGAAAAATGGATGGTGGAGTAATGAGACAGACTCTCTCTGGAATCGTTTTCTGCACAATACACCTCTCCGCCCGAGGCGGATCAGCCTTGGGCTGACTTTCTCGTGTCAAATGTAAAAGATCTCATGCTTTAAGCATGATAAAAAATAAAATATCCTATAGCAACTAGACATTTATTGTTTCCCGTCTTGTAGTTTTAAGAGCCACGATTTATTTTTTACGAACCAGTTCAGAAACTTTTTTACACCTTCGTCTATCTTCACTTTAGGATCAAACCCCAGATCACGTCGCGCTTTATTGATGTCAGCAAAAGTCTCCTTCACGTCACCAGGCTGCATAGGTAAAAACTTTATATTCGCCTTCTTTCCCAAGTAATCCTCAATTAGCTTAATAAATGTCATCAGGGTTACAGGATTCTCACCACCAAGATTATAAATTTCGTATTTTAAGTCCTTCTTATTAAGTGCTGCGATTATCCCATCAACTATATCACCAACATATGTAAAATCACGCGCCATCTCACCGTTATTGTAAACATCTATCGGTTTATCCAACAAAATATTTTTAGCAAATTTAAAGAGCGCTAAATCCGGCCGACCATACTCGCCATAAACAGTAAAGAATCTCAGCCCCGCTGTTTCAATGCCGTAAAGATGGTGATAAGAATGTGCCAAGACTTCATTTGCCTTCTTGGATGCAGCATAAATCGAAATGGGATGATCTACAGTGTGTGATTCAGAAAAGGGCATCTCTTTATTTTTACCATATACAGAACTCGACGAAGCAAAAATCACTCTCTTAATTTTATTAACCTTGGCAGCCTCAAAAATATTAAGTGTGCCAAGATAGTTTGACTCCGTATATGCCCAAGGATTGGTCAGCGAATACCGTACGCCAGCCTGCGCTGCCAAGTGCACGATTGCATCTGGTTTTTCTTTTTTAACGATTGAACTCAGAGACTTAAAATCCGCAATATTTTTTTTATAAAATTTATATTTTGGAAACGCCAGAAGAATTTTGTTTCTCTTCTGCTTAATCTTTGGGTCATAATAATCAGTAATGTTATCAACGCCCACGACTCTGCACCCGTCAGAAAGCAATCTATTGGCAAGATGAAAACCAATAAATCCAGCGGTACCCGTAAATGGTTTTTTGTTTGACTACCATAATCTACTTTTTAGGATTAGTGTTATTCAACCAATATTTATTAAGTGTCTCGGTCAACATCTGATCCGCCAATAATTTCTCATTCATCTGATCTACCGCCTCAAATAATGACGGCTTGACCTTGTTAGCTTTAAAAATCTTTATAAACGTCTTCAAATCCTTTGGTAAACATTTACCACCAAATCCCCTATAACCCTTATGCTCAACGTGAAGGTGATTTGACCCAATCCACGGATCGTTCGACATTATGTCTTTGAGATCATTATACTCGACACCGAGAGATTTACAGAGATCGTAAACTTGATTTGCAAACGTCACCTTAACTGCAAAGAAGGAATTTCTAACATACTTAAATGTTTCAGTAGCTAAAGCAGGAAGAATTTTATTTGAATCGCCCTTAGGTAAAGTTTTTATTATGCCTTCCGCAATTTTTTCATTTCCCTTCGTATAACCCAACAGTTGCAAGTGCGGTTTTGAGAAATCTTCCCATGCCGTAACTTCAGTTAAAAACTCAGGACTGTGGAAAAATTTATGTTTAGGAAATAGTTTCTGCAGATGCTCGGTTGTACCTGTCGGAACAGTAGATTTTATAACAAACATTTTTGGATCCCCAAATCGCTTTAGGAAGTTTTCAAAAAGCGAAAGATCCACCCCGAGTTTCGACTTTTTGCTGTGCGCCGAGGGCAAGCATAAAAAAACTAGATCAGCATTGTCCAAGTCCTCGACCCTCCCAATATTCTTAAATTTGTCATACGCAAAAACTTCGAACTTCTTCGATACAAACCATCTTCTTATCTGCTCCCCCACCATTCCTACGCCAACGACTCCAATTTTATATTTCATCTTTTTAAATTAACTGAATCAATCATACTCCAATCAATCGGTGTTGCAAATTCAATATCCTTACTCGCCCTTTTCCCTATTATCTGATCATAATATTTTGTTTCCAATCCAAAAGCAGGACGAACCGACCGTACATTTTTAGGAGTGAACACTTCCCCTTTTTTAATATCTTTTGAAATAAAGAGAGATCTTCGCCATCTTTTGTTGTATCCTTCAAGTTTATTATTTGGGCCGTACTGTATTTTTCCCAATACAGTCTTTGATAACTTTATTTTAAACTCTCCCTGCTCGAACTGCCTTATTTTTTTAACCATCTCAGCAAACTCTCTCGGCTCTATAGAGAATTGAGCATCCGGTCCACCCAACTTACGATCTAAAATCAAATGCTTTTCGATGACTGACGCACCGGCCACAACAGCCATAATTGGCACTTCGATGCCCGCGTTATTATCCGAAAAACCACTAACGACACCGAAACGCTTTAAAATATCGTGGATAGTACCCAAATTCATGTCCTTTAATTTAGGACTGCCCGAATATCCTGTTACACAATGCAGCACCACAATCTCTTTTGCGCCATACTTTTTCAAAGTTTTCACCGCAAAATTAACTTCACCTTTAGAAGCGTAGCCAACCGACATGATTATTGGCTTGCCCGTCTGCGCAACCTTACGCAACAGAACAAAGTCAGTCGCCTCGTAGGAGGCAATCTTATAACAAGGCACTTTCGTCTTTTCCAAAAAATCTACAGCAGTTTCATCAAACGGGGTGGAAAAAAATAAAATCCCGAGTTTTTCTGCTAACTTTTTTAATTTTGGCTGCCACTCCCATGGGGTATACGCGGTTTGATAAAGCTGATACAAGGTCTTACCCTTCCATAATTTCGGATTATCTCCACCACCAACCCGAAACCACTTTTTATCGGAATTCAAAGTAATTGTATCAGCAGTATAGGTCTGAAGCTTTACAGCATCGGCACCCGCGGAGGCCGCCGCCTTCACCAACCCTACCGCTTCTTCATACCTTTGATGGTGGTTACCAGAAATCTCTGCAACTATAAATACCGGACGCCCACGCCCTACTTCACGTTTTCCAATTTTTATTTTTTTCCGCATTAAATTTATTTAAAAGAGGGCCTTCTGTGGCGAAGACCCTCGTAGCCTTTAATTATCTTTTTCGTAATCGCATTTTTACACACAGAGTATTGTTTATGATAGTCTGACCCAGATTCATGTATCCGGCCTTTTCAAAAGATTTTATGGATGCAATGTTATCTTTTTTAATCAAAGCATCCACACTTGATACACCAGCAAAATCTTCGAAAAACAAAAGACATGAATTTCTTAGAATTTTGTTACCGAGTCCCCGACCAGTAAAATTAGAAGTCAACGCGATACTAACCTCTGCAACAGACTTGTCCTCGGCATCAACATCATACCTAACCTGACCAATAGGTATTCCGTCTTCTAAGGTGGCAATATAAATCGCAGAATATATAGAACTCAATTTTTTTTCAAACCACCTTTTATGATCTGATAAATCTATAGAAGAGGTGAAAAATGAGACGTTCCTAACCTGCGGCTCATTCCGTAAATCGAACAAAAATTGTAAATCACCAATATTCGCCCTCCTCAAGATTATATTCATATACTCTCCTTTCTCTGCTAAAGATTTGCCATTTTATAATCCCGTATCTTATTCACTTCATCCTGTCTCGTTTTGTATCGCTCCGACAATTGCAACAAGGCTTTATTCAATTTGGTTACGTCTCCGGTAAGACTACTCCTGCGGCGGTTATATGTAAACAGTGGCTTATCTATATGATAACCAGGCCAACGCCCTCTTGTTTTTAACAGTAAATCATACTCAGCAAAGAAAACGCTGGGATCATAAAATCCCTCGGCAACAAATAGTTGTCTCCTAAACATAGTACCAATTGCAACTGTCGCATAAAGATTGTCTTTTGTGGACACAATCTTCTCCACTCCATCTAATTCTTCAACGTAATCACTATAGACAAAACTCACACCCGCATAGGCATCCAAAATAGCAATTTCCTCGCTTATAAGGTTAGAGGCAAAAACATCATCGCTATCCAACTTAACCACGTATTCACCCGAGGAGGCCATAAAGCCAACGTTGGCCGCCTTTACTGCTCCGGCA
>JACQCW010000010.1 GCA_016201425.1 Candidatus Vogelbacteria bacterium
AGTCTTTTGCGATTCGCCCAACAAGGTGACTATGAATTTGTTGCTGGCCTTTATGAAGAAGAGCGTGACGGAGTCAGATCTGTCAGAGGACAGCAAACCGATCATGAGCCTGAGTTTGGCGGGCATAGCACGTGGTTGTATCGGTCGTATCTTCGCTTTTTCAAGTACAATATCAACAGCTGGCGCAAATCATACAACTGTCCTCAGGACATTGATTTGCAGCTGAGAATGAGATCGGCTGGCGTTAAAATGATGGGCATGAATAAAGTGGTTTCATATATTCGTCCTCGACCAGGTTTAACAACTATTGGACTAGCTGCACGACTAGTCAATGATAAAAATCAATTTGAATCATGATGTAACAATATTGCAGCACCTTCGAAAAAACTGGTAATAATTTCATGCAGCCAGGTAATTTTAATTAATAGGGGGGTAAAGAAAGTATAGCGTGGTGTTGTTTACACGGTTGAGTTATTAAACAGGTGATGAAGGTTGCTAAACAAAAGCAAAATATTGGAAACAGAAGGAACTAAGTGCCTTCTTTAATAAATGGGATGCTGTCATGAATTTAAAATCGAATATTCAAAATGAATCGCCTATAGCTTGGCCGCTGAAAACGGGCTCTCTTTCTGTTGAAAGAGAGCAGGAGCTTATTAATGAGCTAAGAAGCTCATTTCGTGAATTTTCTGATAGTAAAGAGGAAGCTCAAGGAGAAAAGCGCTGGCTCAATAACAATAAGCGTCTGAATGAGTTGGTGAATACTGAGGATCCTAGGCATTTTTTACAGTGGGATGTAATAAAAAGAACCATGGAAGTTGGGGATGCAGACTTTATAGAGCTTGAGCTAGATTTCCTTAAAAAGGGGGCAAACTGGGGCCGTTGGAAGAATGCAATTAACGAAGTAAGTGTTGGCGAGCCAACGCTGAGTGCCATTTACCCCGCTAGTAGTGGAAATTTAATTCATCATGCTTATCACGTTGCACAATTTGAGAGAAATACTAAAGTCGATATTAATAATATTGACTATATTTTTGAATTCGGGGGGGGATACGGAGGAATGTATCGATTGATCCATAATTTAGGTTTCAAGGGTAAATATGTGATCTTTGATTTTCCTGCTTTTTCAGCATTGCAACGATATTTTATTAAATCAATGGGCTTGCAAGTCCATACAGTGGAGTCCTTTAAGGCGGCAGAAAGTGGGGTTATTTGCGTATCAGATTTGCAGCAATTAGAAACGCTACTTGTCGAGTGCAAGCCAGTTGACAATGCATTGTTTCTTGCAACTTGGTCACTAAGTGAGTGCCCTATAGAATTTAGGGGAAAAATTTTGTCAATGTTGACGCACTTCAAGGCATATCTTCTTGCATATCAGGGGCAGTTTGAAGGCAATGACAACACGGAATTTTTTGATAATTGGAAAAAAAATAAACCACAATTTGAATGGCATATTCAAAAAATTTCCCATATTCCCAATGAATTTTATAAAGATAACTTTTATCTTTTTGGGAAAATTAAATAAAATTCATGCAAAATTATAAATTAGGTTTTGATAAAAGAATTTATATTGCAGGTCACAAAGGCATGTTTGGGTCTGCGATTGTAAGGTTATTCCAAGAGCGGGGGTATAAGAATTTAATCTTAAAGTCGAGTAAAGAGTTGGACCTTGGGGACGCTGTTGCCGTCAAAAACTTCTTTGATAAAGAAACCCCTCAAGTTGTAATACTGGCTGCTGCTCGTGTGGGTGGAATCCAAGCCAACCTGGATGCACCTGCAGAGTTTCTTTATGAAAACCTGATGATTCAAAATAATGTCATTCACCAGTCCTATCTGCACGGGGTGGAAAAATTCTGTTTTTTGGGCAGTTCATGCATTTATCCACGAGAGTGTGCTCAGCCAATGAAAGAGGAGTATTTGCTCGGCGGACCGCTTGAGCCAACAAACGAAGGTTATGCGCTAGCTAAAGTTTGTGGCTTAAAAATGGTTGAACTATATCGAAAACAATATAAATTTCCCGGGATAAGTCTGATGCCCTGTAATTTGTATGGCACTAATGACAGCTTCGACCCTATACATTCTCATGTGTTGTCAGCTTTGGTAAAAAAAATGGTTGACGCAGTCGAGATGAATTTGCCGAGTGTTTCATTATGGGGGACTGGGATTGCAAAGCGTGAATTTATGCATGTGGATGACGCAGCGGATGCTGTTTTGTATTTTTTGGACAAGGAGATCGGGTCAGATTTAATCAATATTGGTTGGGGTGAAGATATCTCAATCAAAGATCTTGCAATAAAAATAGCAGAATTTGCCGGATACAACGGTGAGCTGGTGTGGGATAAGTCAAAGCCGGACGGTATGCTACGTAAATGCATGGATGTATCCAGAATGAAAAATCAAGGATTTGTTCCGAAAATACCGCTGGACGCAGGCATACAAAAGACAATAGAAGAGTACGGAGCAATTATGAAAAAATCAGCAAGGAGAGAACAATGATCCCATTAATGAAAAACGCTTTTCTCAATGAATTTGAGACGAGAAAAGAGCTCGCAGAATTTATCTCCAGAAGCGGTCGATTGAGCATGGGAGAAGAATGTTTTGCATTTGAAAGAGAGTTTGCTGAATTTCAGGGCTGCAAGGAGGCGGTACTGGTCAATAGTGGTGGTAGCGCTAATCTCGCCATGCTGCAGACATTAAAGAATCTTGGGAAACTTAAAGACGGTGATAAGGTGGGATTCTCAGCATTGACGTGGTCAACCAATGTTATGCCTATCATTCAATTGGGCATGATACCGGTGGCGATTGATTGTGACCCAACAACACTAAATGTAATGTCAGTACAGATAAATGAACGTCTTAAAACAACGGAAATTAAAGCACTATTTCTTACAAATGTATTAGGATTTGCTGGAGATCTTAATGTAATACGTGATATCTGCAATGAGAGAAACATAACTTTGATTGAAGATAATTGTGAAGCGCTTGGATCTGAACTACCAGAGGGCAAGTGCGGTAATTTCGGAGAAATGGCTAGCTTTTCATTTTTCATCGCTCATCATATGTCTACAATCGAAGGTGGAATGGTGGCCACTGACAACGAAGAGTATGCCGAAATGTTAAGGATTGTACGAGCTAATGGTTGGGATCGGAATTTAAAGGCGCATCAGCCGCAAATATGGAGGACGCAAAGTAATATTCGGTCCGAATTTGATGCGAAATACACGTTCTATGACCTCGGTTACAATATTCGTCCAACTGAAATCACAGGGTTTATTGGGCGATTTCAATTACCATCTTTAAAAGATAGTATCAAAATAAGAGAAAGTAACTATCTAATTTTAGAAGCAACAGCAAAAGGAAATTCCGATTTAATAGCAATCAGACATGATAACCTGACATTGCTTTCTAGTTTCGCTCTGCCAGTTATGTGTAAAGATCCCCAAACGAGAGATTATTATGTTGCCCAATTCTCTGGGGCGGGAGTTGAAGTTCGCCCAATGATCGCTGGAAATATACAGAATCAGCCATTTTATAGAAAGTATGTTAATGAAATATACGATTTACCAGGAGCAGATAAGGTACACGAGTGCGGATTTTATTGTGGAAACTATCCGGAATTGACGGATGCTGATATTGAGACGTTGAATAGTTGCCTCTTGCGTAAATAAAATTCGATTTGGTATGTAGCATTTTAAGTATCCAAGTCTAGCAATAGCACGTATTTAACTATAAAGAAGTAATGAAATTAAAAATAGGAAGGCGTTGACCAGTGATTATTGCGCAGTTGATCGGAGGACTTGGAAATCAAATGTTTCAGTATGCAATGGCAAGACATTTGGCAAAGATTAATAACACAACTTTAAAAATTGATTTGACACCTTTCGAAGACTATAAGTTACATAAGTATTCGCTACATCATTTGGGGATAGTAGCGGACATAGCGTCAAAGGAGGATCTAGAAAAAGTCACTTTCATTAAGGAAAAACATTTTCATTATGATGTCTCATATAAAGAGATAGGAAATAATGTTCTACTAAAGGGCTACTGGCAAACAGAAAAATACTTTAATGAAATCCCAGACATTATCCGACACGAATTTGCTGTCAAAACCCCATTGGGAAATAAAAATCTTGAAGTTGCTAACTTAATTAAAGCGTCCAATTCCGTATGTTTACATATAAGACGATGTGATTATGTACCCAATACCTACGGAGACCAGATTTTTGATAGTTTAACGTTAGATTATTATTTCAAAGCGATTGAGTTGCTGGCACATGAAAAACAAGATCTCAAATTTTTTATATTTAGCGATGATCCTGGGTGGGTAAAAGATAATGTTAAATTGGACCACTCGGTTGTATATGTCGACCACAATACAGCTGAATCAAATTACGAAGATCTTCGCTTAATGAGTTTATGCAATCATAATATTATTGCCAACAGTTCATTTAGTTGGTGGGGTGCATGGCTAAATAAAAATCGAGATAAAAAAGTATATGCGCCAAAAAACTGGTTTAATTCCAACGTAAGAAATTTAGATCCAAAAGATATTATCCCCGAATCATGGTACAAAATTTAAATAATTTCCAGGCCAAGCAAGATGAATTGCGAGTTAATCTCGTGTCATGTCAGACAGAAAATAGCGGGCAAGAAGTAACGCATGAAAAGAATAAATTGCTTCGATGGGGAATGCTGGGCACGGGAAACGCTGCCAATGTATTGGCGGCCGCGATTAAAGCTTCGTCAAGTGGCCAGCTCGTTGCGGTTGCAAGCAGAGATGCAGAGGTGGCCAGAAAATTCTCCCAAAAATATCAAGTAGGCAAATCATATGGTTCATATGAAGAGTTATTAAATGATGCTGAGGTTGATGTTGTTTGTATTGCCTTGCCGCATAATTTGCACGCAGAGTGGTCTATAAAAGCTGCGCAAGCAAAAAAACATATTCTATGCGAGAAACCGGCAGCGATTAAGTACGGCGCTGCTTTAGCTGTTATTGATGAGGTAAAAAAACAAAATGTCTTCTACATGGAAGGATTCATGTATAGATGTCATAAACAAACCAAAAAGTTAGTTGAAATTCTCAAAGCAAAGGAGATTGGTCAAATTAAATTGATAGAAGCATCATTTTGTTACCATGCAGAGTATAGCGCTGAAGAAATTGCACGTAAGAAAATAAATGGCGGAGGCGGAATTCTTGATGTTGGCTGTTACCCGGTGTCAATGGCGAGATTGATTGCAGGTATTGATAATGATGTAGAAGCAATTATGCCGCTGGAAGTGCAAGGGATGGCTCATGTCGGTGACGAAAGTGAGTACGATGAATGGGCGGTAGCCAACTTAAAATTTCAGGGTGACATTCTTGCGCAAGTATCGACATCAGTCAGCGTGGAGCACAGAAATGATCTTCGGATATTTGGTTCCAAGGGATCTATTTATATACCATCACCTTGGGTGCCAGGGGGGGCAGGGCCAGGTTGCACGAGTATTTTTATAAAATATACAGGTGGTCGAGAGATTAAAGAAATTAAAGTTGAAACAACTATTGGTCTATATGCTCAGGAAATGGACACTGTGGCTGAGAATATTCAGCTTAAGCAGGCAAAGGAAATGAATTGGCAAGATACCTTGTGCAATATGAAAACAATTGAGCTATGGAGGAATACTGTTGGAATAATGGGTGGTGCTGATAGTTACAATTTTCAAAATTAGGGCTTCCAATCTAGTAAATATGGAAGGTCACAATTGAATTAGTTTCAGTTGCGTAAAAAACGAGCAATTAATGGATTAATCCTCTAAAGAATGATTGTTCATTCGAAAGATTGCAATGGGAGTGGATATGTTTAGAGGTGCAAATATATTGATAACAGGCGGAACAGGGTCATTTGGGAATACTTTCGTGCCCATGACTTTAGCCAAATATAATCCACTTCGCTTAGTAATTTACTCACGCGATGAAATGAAACAATATGAAATGGCAAAAATATATGCCAATGACCCGCGAGTACGTTTTTTTATTGGAGACGTAAGAGACAAAGATCGTCTTTCACGCGCACTAGATGGTATCGATTATGTTGTTCACGCTGCAGCAACCAAAATTGTTCCAACTGCAGAATACAATCCGTTTGAATGTGTTAAAACTAACGTGATCGGTGCCATGAACTTGATTGATGCGTGTATAGATCGAGGCGTCAAACGTGTAGTTGCACTATCAACAGATAAAGCTAGCAGCCCCGCCAATTTGTATGGCGCCACAAAGCTTGCATCTGACAAATTATTTGTAGCAGGAAACTCCTATGCTGGTTCATATGACACTCGCTTCGGTGTGGTACGTTATGGTAACGTAATGGGTTCCCGCGGCTCTATCCTCCCACTTTTTCTCTCGCCCAAACATAACGGCACGTTGCCAATAACTGATGTTCGAATGACGCGTTTTATGATCACTTTGGAGCAAGCTGTTGATCTAGTGTGGCATGCATTTGAGGATATGGTAGGAGGTGAGATTTATGTGAAAAAAATACCATCGATAAAAGTAACCGATATCGCAATTGCATGTGTGCCTGATGCTAAACATGAAATTATTGGTATCAGACCAGGTGAGAAGCTGCACGAACAAATGATTGGCATTGAAGATGCATTGCATACTTATGAATATCCAGAGCACTATAAGGTATTACCCGCCATACACGATTGGAGTAAAGATCCAAGCCGGATTAAAGATGGGAAAATTGTGGCTGAGAACTTTACCTACTGCTCAGACAACAACAAAGAATGGATGAGTATCGAAACATTGCAAGCTTGGATCGAAATGAATCGTAAAAAAATCGGGAAGATATGACATGAGCGTTGAGTATAGTATCTTGAGTACAAAGGAAGAATTGCCCAGTCTCATCAAATATTTAAAGCCGCTAGAATAATTGCTACGCTAGACCTTGGTTTGGGTTTTACTGCACGGCGCCCAGTAAAATAGTTCGTTTAGGCTCCGTTTCATCAGGCACTCCCAATTAATGGATTAATAAATGGACTATCACTTTGCGAGCATAATAGTATTCGCTGTATTTTATTTGTTAGTGATTATTCCGGGGATGCTTTCGCTATCGCTACCTGTATTTTCTGAACGTATCTCCAAAATAGATTTATACGAAAAAGTCGCGCTGAGCTTGATGGCAGGGTTAGGCATTTGGGTTCCTATATCAATATTTTCATATGCTTTTAATGTCAGGGCTGTCAGTCCGATCTATATTTCGCTAGTTCTGACTGGCCTACTATTCTTTTACACCCTATATAAACGCAATCTCAAGCTGAATGGCCTCTTTGGCTGGAAATCAATTAACCGAGTTTCGGGATACTTGAATCTCTATACCTTATTTATCGTAATTGCATCAGTTTTGATTGGCTATGTATCTCAATTTCAAACTGGAGATGCGGATGCTTTTGCGCATCTCGCAGCCATAAGAAATTTGGCTACTCACGACACGATTCAGACTTGTGATTGGATATTAGGAAATGGCGCGCCGATGGTTAATGCTTATGGATGTCATCCATGGTACTTAACACTTGGGATGATAGTTAAATTTTCAAATGTGGATGCGGCGTTCGCTTACGCTACCCTTTCCGGGATAGTGTATTTCATATCAATTCTGTCAATCTATACTTTAATAAAGACGATTTCAGGTGATGTATTTATAGCAAAAATCGGTTCAATAATATTCGCTATATCATCAGTGATGAATTGGTTCTTGGCAATTGGAGATGCGCCCTACTACAGCTTGGATCCCATTAACAACTTACTGTTTCCGCAACATTTTACTTCGTACATTTTAATGCCAATTATGCTGGCAATTTTTATCAAATATATATTGCGGGGAGAAAAAATCTATCTTTTTGCAACGCTCGCATGTCTTTTGATAGTAGCTAGATTTCATCCGATTTGGATGATCTGGGCACCGACAATTTTTTCTGGAGTTATTATTTTCAGAAATTTATTTAAAAAGAAATTGGGGCTATTGAACCCAGTAAGCTATAAAGTAATTTTGTTTTTTGCTGGGATTGTCAGTTTAGCTACCGCAGGCTATTTGCTTTGCAAAAACATATACTCACAAGATGTAAACATAATTAGTCCTCTTGCACTGTGGCAAAGAAGTGGAGGGAATGTACTTGTACTGACAGATAATTTTTATTTATATGACCCATTGGTCTATCTAAAGGACAGGGGTGCCTATGATATTCTGACTATTGGACTGCTCTGGTATTTGTATAAATATTCCAGAGCGAAAACGTCACCCAATATTGTTGGTGAGGCTATGCCTTTCAATGAAATGTGGGCGATCTATTTGGGTGCATTTACAAGCATAGCACTGGTCATTTTCAATCCTCCGATTGTTCTTCTAATGCTGAAAGTTGTGGGTTCCGCGCCTCTGTATAGAATATTCGGATTAATGATGCCGATATTAAGCTGTTTTACGATTGGCGCGATTTTGATTTTTCTTAAGCTAAAAATTGAGTCTAAGTATTTTAAAAAGGTAGTCATTGCTGGGACAATATTAGTTGCTACGGTGATTGGATATAATCATTCAGAATACATTGTGAAAATGTATAGTAACGCTGGAAAATATTACAGTACATTCGAAAGCCCAATTCAAGAGCCATTTGTGACACTTCGAAGTCTTGGCACGGGAAATATTGCAGTCAGGACACCGCTGGCCACTGCAATTGCGGCACTAACAGACCTTGATCCGATAACAACAGAGGTTGTGCGCAATAGATCAACATTTGATATCGCTCTCAATAAACAAGATGACGAAGCTCTGCTTGCGTTTAGCAAATCACCGGAAGTTTTACAGTCAATATTGAAGCGCCGCCGTATAAACTACATCATGTTAAGCAAAGATGAGACCGACAGCATAAACAATTTGAGTCGCCATCCTGAATTGGTGCATTTTAGGAGCACTGCCGGTACAGAAGAAATATGGGAAGTAAATGAAAATTATTGATGGCACAGAAAATAACTCTTAGTAAGAAATCTCAATAAAGTGCGAACCTGATGATTAAAAATATTACGGCAGCACTGGTAGGTTCCAATTGTTCATTTTCAGACAATGAAAAAAATAAACGTTGAAGTTGCTAAATATATAGTCGTTGGGGCGATAAATTATGTGCTGTCGTTTGCTATTTTCTTTTGGTTACTCAAGATAGCAGGCGTGAATTATTTGTTGTCATTAGCCGTAGTAGCAGTTCTAGGCGTTTTATTTACTTATTCCCTAAATTATATCTGGGTATTTAAACCCGAAGCGAAGATAAAATTTAAAGGTAGATTAATTAAATATACTGCCTCCAGTTTTACGACAATTATTCTGAATTTGATCATTCTCAGGCTTATTGTGGAGCATACACAGTATGATCCGTTCTATGTTCAAGTTGCGCTGACACCTGTTATAGTCGCCATTAATTTTATTGCCGCAAAATTTTGGTCTTTGAAAGCCTCAATAAATCATGAGTTGATGTAGGCAACGCAATCGAAGTGGTAATTACGCTCACTTGGGTCTTGGATAACACGGCAATCAGTGGCGGATCGCTTGCGAGAGACGTAGATTACGTTTGGTAGTTAATGCTAAAAAAACCATAGCTGCTTATGGCGCGCATTTTATAAACCGAAATAAATAAAACTGGGTTACAGGCATGGCAAATATGAATATTTTAGGAATAAATTGTTATGGTCACGATTCTGCCGCAACGTTAGTGTGTGATGGTAAGGTGGTTTTTTCTGCGGAGGAGGAGCGGCTAAATAGGATTAAGCATTCTGGGGCATTCCCTTCCGCCGCAATTGCTGAAGCACTTAGATTTTGTGAGATAGACTTTGCGGAAATTGAGCATGTGGCATTTCCATGGAATCCATCCATAACTTATTCTAAAGTGCCAATATACATTTTCCGCTATTGGAAAACGCTCCCAGCTTTGCTGCGTGAGCGGCACGAATTTTCAATGGAAGATAATCTAGTTGTTCTTGATCAGCTAAAAAATATCAAGCAAATACCTAATAAGCTTTCAGAAATATTTTCACCAGGCAAAAAGGGGATGGAAGTGGCGGCAATATTAAAAAACTTCAGACAATCGACACCCCGCATTCCTTAGGCGCATTTTATCAGGCGATATCCAGATATTTAGGTTTTAAAATAATCGAGGGGCCGGGAAAACTGATGGGATTGGCATCCTATGGAGAAAAGAATAGCGCTGAATATGCCAAGTTGAAAAGCTTGATAAAGCTAATGCCTGATGGTGGTTACAAAATTGATATGCAATATTTTGCATATCACTACAGTAGAAAAAATGGAGTATCGCAAAAATTTTTAGATGAATTTGGGCCGGCAAACTTAACGGGTGATCAATGGACTGAACGTGAATTGAACATTGCAGCAGCAGCTCAGCACGTGGTTGAGGATGTGATCTTGCATCTTGTTAAACGGTTAAAGCAGATAACGAATGCAAAAAATCTTTGTATGGCAGGCGGAGTTGCACTTAACAGTGTCGCAAATGGAGTAATTGCAAAAACCGGGTTGTTTGAAAATATATTTATCCAGCCGGCGGCAGGTGACTCGGGTACTTCGCTTGGAGCTGCGCTGTTGATTGATGTGGGGATTTTAAAAAATCCTCGGCGATACATTCAAAAGGATGCTTTTCTTGGGCCGAGCTACAATTTTAAAGATTACGAGGCTGCATTTGAAAGGCACCGTCTTCCGTTCAAGGCTGTTGAGCGTTGTGATCTTTATCGCGATGTAGCGAAGCGCATTTATGATGGCAATATTATCGGCTGGTTTCAGGGACGAATGGAATTTGGCCCCCGTGCGTTAGGAAACCGTAGTTTTTTGGCAACGCCTTTGCGGAAGAATATGAAGGATATTCTCAATGCAAGAGTTAAGTTCCGTGAAAGCTTTAGACCTTTCGCCGCAATTGTAATCGAGGAAGATGCGGGGCTGTATTTTGATTGCGCTGCCCCTAATCCATACATGCTATTTGTGTATGAGGTTAAGAAGGAATACAGGGACTTATTGCCAGCGATAACACATGTGGACAATACGGTGAGAATTCAGACGGTCAATAAGGAAGAAAGCCCAGAGTTATACTCGCTACTCTTGGCTTTTAAAGAGTTGACTGGTTATGGTGTATTAATTAATACCTCGTTTAACATTCGGGGGGAACCTATTGTTTGCTCGCCGGATGATGCAGTTAATAGTTTTCTGCATGCAGATATTGATGCGCTTGTAATGGGTGATTATATTTCCGAAAAGAGTGTAATAAACGGCTGACTTCCAAAGTCAACGCGGAGAAGAGGGTAATCCCCCCATTATTAGGGCTGTTCAGAAGTAAAGTTGGTTAAAAGAGCTAATTTCTGTTTTGGGGTTATTCCATCTCTCTCAGATTGCACAGTAGGGAAGCTTGTTTAACAGTACTACTGTAGCCACTACGTTGATATTTAGATCGTAATTTTCAATTGTACTTAGCGGGAATATGCAGGAACGCCAACTACCACGCTTTTTGGTGGTACATCACGAGTCACTACAGCGCCTGCGCCAACTACTGAATAACTTCCAACTCGAACTTGAGGAAGAATAGTTGCATTTGCGCCGATGAAGGCACCTTCCTCAATAATGGTGCCGCCACATAATGTTGCTCCAGGAGCTAGATATACACCGTCCTGAATTTCGCAATCATGATCGACAGAGCTGTTAACACAAAAAAAACAGCAATTGCCAACCCGTGCATTTGGCATTAGCTTGAATCCGGGACTTGCTACATTTCCAATGCCTAAAGTTGCAGTTCGATCAATGTAAGCTTGCGGGTAAATTGCATTTTCAAAATCGAAACCTTCGCTCAGCATTTGTCTATATAAAGTGACCCGCTCTTTCAGGTAGTTCGTTCCAAACGCAATAATGAATTTACTATCCCTAAACTTAATACGTTCAGCAATCTTTCCAGCAATAGAAATGCCATTAATTGTTTTAGATTTTGGCGAATCTTCCAGGAAAGCGAGAGAGCCTCCTTTTGCGATTTCGATAATACTGGCTGCAGTTCTACCCGCTCCGCCAGATCCCAAGATAAGCGTATCAAAGTGTATGGTGTCAATTTGCTTGTTCATACTAATCTCGCCCCATTATTTATTGGGGGTATTGAATGCACGTAGATTTGCCGAATTATTAGTTATGCTTATCAATATCCAAATGGCTTTCTACAATCGCCGCCCTTGCAAGCATGGTTTCAACGATGTCATTTAAGCGTTGCAGTTTTGTGGTCAAGTAAAATACGTAAAGCATTAAAAATAAGATTGCGAGCATATACATCATATCCATCGCAAGATTTAGTCCCATTGATATAGCCAGATATTTGTAGAAGGACTCTAAAAAAGGCACTGACATCATCACAGTACAAATCGCCATCCAAAGAGCTACAAAACCTCCTCGTACTGC
>JACQCW010000011.1 GCA_016201425.1 Candidatus Vogelbacteria bacterium
AGGTGGAGTGTGACACTCAAAAAGATCGTGTACCCAATTGCGCCCTCGCGACTTAATAATGAAACTTGGGATAAAATATTAGACTTTATTCGTAAACAGGGCTGCACACCATTTGACCATCGACGAGGCGCGCCTTTTGATGACTTCGAACTAAAACTCGGCAGAGAAAAAACTTTACTTTTCCTAAAAAATATCATGACCCAGTGCGACGCGGCTTGGGTCTTCGGTATTTCCGAAGGAGGAATGGGCGAGTTCAAATCAGCGCTCGACATGCGCGACGCAGGGAGTCCAATCGAAATTCTTTGCTTTTACGATTTTGATCCGGAGTGGGAAAAGTACTACGAGAAGCTTAAGCCAAAATTCGGTGATCTAATTTCCAGACTTCGCGGCAGCAATAGACTAATTGCCCTTGTCGGATCACGAGCCGTCGGCAAAACATTCTGGGCAGATCAACTTATCGCAACCTATGGTGAGAAGTTGGCAAGAGTGAAAAATACCACCACAAGATCTCCACGCAACGAAAGAGATCATCTTACATATAACTTTGTCTCCGAGGAAGAGTTCGCGAGAGGTGTCGAATCTGGTAACTTCCTGGAACATGACCTTTATAATGGAGCGCATTATGGATCTTCGATGAGCTCCATTCGTGAAGTTCTGGCTAACCATCACGGCATCTTCGCAGTGACGCCAAACGGGGCAAAAGAGCTATATCGCCGCCGCTTTGAACTCAACCTCACGATCATCTTTCTGAAAACAGAGTCAGAAGAGATTCTTCTTCATCATCTCATCAAGAGAGGCATAGTTGATCCCAACGAACAGGCCAAATTCTTGCTTGAATCTGAACAGTTTTCCTTGCCGGAGAATATTCCACACCAGATAATCGCCATAAGCGATGATCCGATCATCGACCACAAACGCCTACTATCTATTATTGATGTTCTACCGTAAACTTGACAATAAGACAGAAAGATGATAGGTTTCAAGAAATCCAGCGTTGCTCTTTTACAAATACAAAGGTATAAAGGAGGACATAATGTCCATGGAAGGTCGAGGTATTTCTTGCGGATGTTCATCAGGCTCAAGTAGCTGCGGTTGTCCACCCAGACCAGAATGGGTATCTCCATTAGAAATCGAACTTGAGCGCCTATGCAACAACACTGTTGCCCTCGATAAAATTGTTTCTTCTTCGAAGATTAGGCGTGCAATTGCTGATATTGTTGCGGTAGAAGAGATCGCAATATACCGGAAAAGCTGCCAAGACCGTAGGGCTAACTTCAAGGCAAAGCTCAAAAAGTATAGCGGTAAGCTCTTTAATATCGATCTCAAGAGTCTAAATTTTTCCAAACCAAATTTCACAAAAGAATGTAGAGATATTGACTTCTCTCGTGGTTATATTAATGGTTGCCGCTTGAGTTCATCAATACGAAAACACAACGATGAACTCATTCGAACAGAGCTCAAAAGATTAGAAAACATAGTGGGATGCAAGATAGATTTAAAATCAGGGAACCTAGATCACGATAAGCAAGTTTTTGAACTTTTAGAGGGTTCAGATAACTATCAACTAGAAACAGATGGAATCTACAATTACCCCAGTGATGTGGGTAGAATAGTGAGTAGGGTGAAGTGGGGAAGACAGGTGCCGCAGACTAGCACTGCCCAGTTGATTTGTCTAAAAAAACCAACCTATTTTTACGATGCTTTTGTAGAAATTGTCAAAAGAGGAAATTCTAGACCAGCCACATTCCTAGAATCACTGGCTTTTGCCGCAAAGTATCCGGAAGTCCAAAAAGATTTCCCAATCTTTGCTATCGGTTCCCCTAACCGACTAGGTAATTCCTTAGCTAAATTCGAGAACCATCAAGGAGTATATAACAAAATCAGTGACTTAGGTTTATTTTTTGGTTCTCTGACCATCGATCCAGCCACAAGAAATAGAGTGGTAAAGTGTCATGAGTTAGGAGATACGCACTTGGGTACTTTTGATGAAAAACGACACAAAGGAAGTCTGGGGCCTGAGAGTGTATTCCTGATAATTGAAGTCCCGCCAATCGAATGAACATTTCTATCCCTCGCACATCGCGAGGGAATTTTTATTTACACAAAATTCTGAGGGCATCGGCCGCATGTCTACAATCTTCAAGCGCATCATGTTTGCCCCGAAGAGGAAGTCCTAGTGCTTGGAACATCTGCTCCGAACGTTCCGACCCATTGTAACCATTTTTAAGTAAATACAGATACGCTGGTGGCCAAATATCAAACCAGTGATAATCAAAAATAGACGTATCTATGCTTGCCGCATTCATAATGTAGCGAAACATCACAAGATCGCCCGACGAAACCCAGGACGAAAACAGTACATCCGTACCAAGTTTATTGGTAAACATTTTACCGACTTCGGCTGCCGTCGGCGCGCCCTTGAGTGTTTCCTCGTTAATGCCAGTTACTGCCAATGCCTCACTTGAAGCCTCCGATAAATCTGCCGCAATGTAACTCAAAAAAATATCTTTTTCTTCTAATGTCTCCTTATCAAGCCGAATCGCTCCGAGCTGTATCGGCACAGCCTTATTGGCATCCTTATTAGTAAATTCAAAATCTAAAACGACAATATCCTTTTGAAATTTAAAATTCATTGTTTACATATAAATTATAATTTTTGAAATGTCTTTGTCTTCCAAGTACGCATTAAGTAATATTTCAAAATTTTGGTATCGCCACGCCTGTAACTTTGGCGTATGGTCCATCCGTACTGCTGACCATATGGCTCTCATTAAAATAAATTCACTCAAAAAAATGGACAATCTTGGCAGGCCGAATTCAATGAATATCATATTGATGGATTCAAAATATCTCCCAACTTGCCCAGATGCAAATTCGTATCTTCTCTGACTCTCAAATCCATCACCCACAGGAAAGAAATACGTCTGATATATATTGCTAACCAGATCATATCCTGCAATCCCTTCAAAATTATTTCCAAAATCTATTACGCCTTTTTCCAATAAATTATGTGGATTAAAATCGCCGTGAGTTATAACGGCAGGCAGATAAAATGTCCGTTCTTTAATTTTTTCAAAAGCCTGTAAAATCTTCTCTTTCAAGTGGGGCAACTCTTCCAGCAAGTAGTCAACATGAACACCAATGTAGAAACTCTCGTAATTCTTTTCTTCTTTTGCTGTCTTTAATTGCGCTCGGGCAAATCTTTTCGATATATCTAGTAGAATATCAAAACTTCTATCTGTCACAGATCCAAAATCTTTATAATCATCTACAAAAAGATTACCAAGTAAATTATCTCCTTGTGACGTTTCTATGTAGTAATATCTTCCCTCCAACTCCCCTTCTGAAGTTATTTTAGCAACTGGAAATTCCCACTCCAAAAGTTTTTTATGAAAATTTAGTTCACTAGTTACAATATTTTTAGATCCAATACGCAAGTACAGATCCCCAGATTTATAAATTGAAAAATCCGTATAAGTCCGCGTCTTCACAAACTCAAACCTTTTACCTTCAACTTCAATATATTCTTCTGGCTCCATTGTCAAAGTATACCAACTTTTTCTTTGGGTAACAAAAAGGCCGCCATATTTCAGGCGGCAGATATTACGATTTTGTAGCTAATTAATCACCGGATTATCAACAGACACAGCACGTTCGCGGTTTCTGACTTCTCTCTCGAAGTATTCGACAATCGATGCGCACTCAAATTCTACTTCGTCCTCTTCTTTTGAGCCATATGTCTGTCGAATATAACCGACGCCCATTGTGAATCCATAAAATGCCAATACGGCGAGAAGAAAGAGGGCATTCCGTCCAAAATAAGATGGCGCCAAACCAGAGATAGCAGCAATAGTCCCAAGAATCACGGTGGTTACCATCAGCTTCTTACCCGATGCATTTCGCACCCACTGAATAATTTTATCTCTCATATTTTTCTTTCAACTCCTTGTTGATCAAGACTAGTTATCAAAAAAATATTTCCCTCAAAAGGCTACTCCATTACCCAGAGACTGTCAACCGCTATTTGTTTCTGAATCACTATGCTAGAATACCGCTATGAAAAAACAAATAACAGCCAAAGGAGTAGGCGCGGTTGCAAAGTCTGCCGCCGTAAAAACAGGTGCACTTATTAAAAAAGCCAGCAAAGAAGCAGTCAAGGAAGCTAGTAAAGTCGCTAAGGTAATTCAAAAGGAGTGGAAAGACTCTGAACCAAAACGAGTCGAGTATAAAGCGGAAGTAAAAGCCGCAGCAATTAAGGCAGGCGCGAAGGGTATAGAAATATTAAAGAGCGGGCTTAAAAATAGCATGAAGATTAGCAACGATGTTGCCAATGTAATCAAAAAGGATATCAAAGAGATCAAAGGCAAAAAAAATAAAAAAGCCCTCTAACTTTTGTTAGAAGGGCACACTTACAGTTCGTTTATTTCAGACGCTCAATCGTCTTCCATACCTGTAGGCATATTCACCTTCCGTCCTTATTCACGATATTAATCGTGTCAACGCAATAGTAACATTCTGAGGCGCGACAGTGGCCGACCAACTCTTTGGTGGGTGGAAACCACTTTGGCTCAAAGCCCACATCAGTAATCCTAACCAGGCCCTGAAGATCCTTGGGGATGATATGTTTGTACTTCCACTGTACAGCAAAACGTCGCTCTCCACTATCGACAAGCTTCCGCACCAGGGCCTCGGCCTCAGTCTGTGAAAGCGCAGGTTTCTTAACCATAATCGCATAAGGTGTATCGCTTGGCGAGTTGTAATAAAAGTAATCGGGAAATATCGTCTCTAAATTACCGTCATCAATGCATTCATCCCAAATCGCCAAAAACGGATTTACGTTCTCGGGTAATCCACTGTCCGCGACAATCTTTCTATTCATCATATTAGATCCTCCTTATTCCTCGTCAGATATTTTTCAACGTTCTAAATATTTATATACACACTACTATTTGCAAGATTCATGTCAACAAAAATTTGAGCATCCCCCCTTTTATGCTATCATCAACCCATGCCAAACAACACGGAACTCCTCCCACACCACCACGAACCCCTCCCTCGCCGACAACAAGGCCGTCCCACCTTCGATCAAGCCTGGAGAGGAGTCAGAGAAGCAGCAAAGACTAAAGAAA
>JACQCW010000071.1 GCA_016201425.1 Candidatus Vogelbacteria bacterium
CAACCTCAAATAGATCCTTAGGATAATTTTGGCTGAGAGCACTTTTAACAGACCTCAATATATTCCTTTCGTCGTTATATACTGGTATAACGATGGAGACTTTCATTAATTTAAATTCTTTATTACCTTTAAAGTTTGTGCCGCCCTCTCAATATTATTAAAGGTCTTTTCACGCGATCGAACCTTTTCCATAAAATACTCCGCCTCAGTTAAATACATCTGATTGGTCTCGAAATGGTCGTCGTAAAATATTCTACTCACTTTATCTTTAGACTCAAAAATTACCTCGTTGTTACTATAACTCCACTGTAGATTTCCATATTCACCAGTTATCCGAATAGTTCTATGGTACTTCTGAGACAAATAATCACAAGAAACAATACCGACTACTTTATTTTTGAATCGAAATATTCCGGCGGCCTGGTCTTCAGTTTCTATCTCTAATTTACTGACTTTGCTGGATATAATTTTATATTGATCAATCGCCTCGAAATTGTTCAGCCAGAATAATAAGTCAAACTCGTGGATATCGTCTAGAACTATTCCTCCGCCAGTTTCTTTTTTGGCTGCATAATTCTTTCTGTAATCCTGACCCGGCCTCCAACTTGGAAGATAGTATCCGAACTCATGACGAATATTAAACACCTTACCGAGACCTTTATTTTTAATAAAATTGTTGATAAAGCTGATACACGGATGAAATCTCATATTACATCCAACCATATTAACTATTTTATTTCTCTCGCACATGCATATCAACTCCTTTAAACCCCTTTGGTCGTTAGAAACTGGCTTTTCGACAAAAATATCACAGCCCGCTTCAACGCACATCCTTGCGGTTTTTACGTGTTCGTTATTAGGATTACAAATAAAAACTACCCTGAATTGACCCAATTCAGACCTTTTAAGTTGGAATATAGCATTTTGTTTGTTTGCCAGTTTAGTGACGTCAGTATCAAATATCGAAACATTTTTAAAGCCCAGTGAGCGCAAGTTGTTATAATGTCTCTGGCCGATAGAACCAAGTCCAATTATTAAGATTTTAGTTTCTTTAAAGTCCATTTTTATTTCAGTAAGATATTTGTGTAGCAAAAAAATCACTTATTTTTTCTGAAATATACGCAATATCGGAACTTTTTAACGAGTAATACAGCGGTAGAGTGATGGCAGTTTTTCCGTAAGTAGTGGCGGCTTCGCAATTCGCACCATTAAAACCGCTCCTTTTATAAAACGGGTGTGAGTAGATTGGTGGATAGTGAAAATTCACCCCCACACCATTGTCCTTCAAAAAGTTATAAAGCGGCATACGATATTTTTTATCTTTAACCCTGATCACAAAGAGATGATTTGCCGATTTTATAAATTGTTCATCCTCAACCGGAAGCACAATAAAACTATTGTGTCCGAGATGCTTTCTATACAGTGATACAAGCTTGCTTCGTCTTGCAATAAATTTATCTAACTTCCTCATCTGCGACAAACCCAATCCACATTGGATATCCGAAATTCTATAATTATAACCAAAACTTTTCATTACGTTAAAACCAATTTTATCTTTAGTAACTCCGTGACTTCGTAAGAGTTTAAGTTTTCCAAAAAACAATTTATCGTTAGTTAAAACAGCTCCGCCCTCTCCTGTCGTAATTGATTTAACAGGATGAAAACTAAAGACTGTCATGTTTGCGATATTGCCAACTTTCTTACTTCCATACTCAGCACCGAGAGCATGACAAGCATCTTCAATAATTAATAAATTATATTTTTTAGCAATTTTTAAAATATTTTTATAGACACATGGCCGTCCAGCAAAATCGACTGGCACAATTGCCTGAGTTCTTTTGTTAATGAGAGATTCTATTTTTGAATCATCGATATTAAAATCTTTGATATTGATGTCACAAAAAATAGGCTTAGCCCCGACCGCTAATATCATATTGGAAGTGGCGACAAATGTATTGGGCGTTGTAATGACTTCATCGCCTGGTCCTATGCCCGCTGCTAAATATGCAATATGCAATGCCGCAGTACCACTACTCACTGCAACAGCATATTTAGCTCCCGTGTATTTACATAATCTTTGTTCAAAAGCAAAAACTTCAGGCCCCTGAGTTAGCCAGTCTGACGACAAAACTCTGAGTACCTCATTTTTATCGTTTCTATCTAAAAATTGTCTGCCATAGGGAATCATCTTTTTACAATCCTATCTTCAGCAAGCGATTTGGCATATCCCTCGTCACGTTTAAACTTATCATTTATAGCGGTCCAGTCAGGATTTCGTGTAATAAAATCAAGGACGTTCGTAAGGTTACATACAATAGACTTACGCTCACATTCTTCAATAATTTTATTTATCAAATAAAAATCTTCTATATTATCTAGTGTACAACGATATTTTGAAAAGTCCTCTGTAAATCTAATATTTTTGCTCTTAAACATCTCCGGATGCTTTTTAATATAAGGTGTTACGTGTTCTCTCTCTGAACTTAACTTAGCATCTTCCCATGCCTTGTTTAAGGCGCGTACAGAAAATACCTCTACGTCATAGCCGTCCGGATACGTTGGCTCGATTGTATTAGAGACATAGTCACAATCGCCACAACTCAAAAACTCAGAAACAATCTTGTCGACAACGGCTGGATCTACGAGTGGACAGTCAGCAGTGATTCGAACGACCACATTAGCATTTCCTAATTTTGCTACATTGTAAAATCTATCTAGTACATCCTCGCTACTTCCCCTAAAACATCTTATAGCTCTTAACTCAGCCCATTGTGCTAAAACGTCATCCTCTTTGTTGGTGGTTGTCGCCAACCACGATTCAGTAATTGTACTAGATCTTGACAAACCGTCAAAAACATACCCCACTATAGGCTTTTTCAATATCTCCATCATCATTTTTCCAGGTAATCTAGTTGAACCCATCCTGGCTTGAACAATAGCAACTATTTTCATAATTATGTGAGTCTCTTAAAGCCGGTGTGAGCAACTGGCCCTTCTAGCAACTTGCCTATCGTGCCGCTCTGAATCGCGTCGCTCAAAATAGAAAATACAACATCCACCTCTTTCAAATACTTATCTACAATAGACCTACTGTGCGCATATGAGACGTAAACAGACGGTGATGCTAGATATCCGCGTTTCAACATTTCCTGAGTAAACAAAGTTCTAATTGATTGAGATTCTTCTCCATAATCCAGAATAAAGGTTACTAAAGCTTCTGGCCCTATCACCTTTAACTTTAAACCGTGTTTCCTTGCTAAAGACTCCCAACCCCGACCAATCTGACTACCTATCATTTTAAGGTGCTTAGGAAGTTTAACTTTTTGCATCTTTTTAATGGTCGCGAGCGCAGCCGTGGGACCTATTCTTTCTGTCCAATAAGTACTACTTATGAACGTTTTTTGAGCTGCCTGCATTACATTTTCCCTGCCAATGATCGCTGCCATAGGGTACCCATTACTCATAGCTTTTCCAAAAACCGCAATGTCCGGATTAACTCCATAAAGTAAATGTACTCCGCCTACATTCAACCTCCAAGCAATAGTTATCTCATCAAATATTAGAACGGCGCCGATCTTATCTGCAATCGCCCTGACTTTCTTAAGAAAATCATTCTCCGGCTCCTGGTGCCTAAGTGGCTCAACAACAATTACTCCAATGTTCTTATTTTCAGACGTAATCTTTTCAAGTTCTTCAATCTTATTATAAGAAAAAGTCAAAGTTGAACCAGCGAGAGAGGAAGGTACGCCGGCTGGATCTAGTCCAGGCAATAAATGACCATCCAAACTTTTATTATCAGACAAATTTGCGGCTAAATACCAATCTGACCAACCATGATATCCACAAAAAACTACACCATCTTTCTTAGAATAAGCTCGCGCAATTCTGACAGCAATGGCCATAGACTCTCCTCCAGTTCTCGCGTAGCGAACCATTTTTGCCCAGGGATGAATTTTACAAAGCAACTCAGCAAGTTCTACCTCCTCTAGAGAATTAAGTGTAGACATTGAGCCGTTATCTATCGCTTTTTTTACCTCACGATTAACGTCTATATCAGCATAGCCAAGAGTACAACTACCGATTCCCATAATAGACATGTCAATAAACTTATTTCCATCTAAATCTGTTACAGAAACACCCCCAGCCTTCTGATAATATGAAGGCCACCTGTCAGGCAAAAACATCTCCGACCTTTTAGATAACAGCTGACTTCCTCCCGGTATTATTTTCTTAGCCCGTTTCCACATAGATAAACCGGTACTAATATTTAACTTCTCTATTTTTTTAATCTTCTTCATACAAAATATAAAAACTAATTGATTACGGGCGCTAAACCATAGTTATTTCTAATAGATAAGTGACGATGAATGTTAAATCCATTTTTATTAATCCCCTCTTTATCGAAATATCTACCAGTGTAAATTCTATCTCCATTGTGATCTTTATCTTCGCACCACACATAATCATCTGGCCACAAGATCTTTCTTCGGATTATATACATGCAAAAAAAAGAAAATGTAGTCAAGATTGCGGACGGGAACGCTTCGTTTTTATCAACCAACAAGAGAATCCTATCTGGATATTCCCCGCGCGAACTGTCAATAACCTCTTTGCGTACTAGATGCCACTTGTTATCCAGCGACGTATTACTGGCAAAATTTTCACGCAAATACCAGTCTTGGTTATACATGCACGGCTCGCTGTGGCTTGGATCAGTGCCAAATATGTCTCTAAGACTAGATATCGTAAGTGCTCGTCCGTCACTATGGTTTGGAACACCTAAAATCAAAATAAAGTTACCTTTCGCGCTCATTAAAATATCCTCAGTAAAACTAATCGGCTGTAAGTTTTCAACAACAATCTTGGGAATATCAAATTTATCTGCCACAGAATTCAACTCATCGGGTCCGATAAAATCTTCACCAAATATTTCTTTTGCTCGAGCAATGGTCATGGTTATTGCGGAAATACTATCTACATTATATCCTCCCATTTAATAGGCTCGCCAACCTCCAAATTCTTCTTAATTTTTTTACCGATTATATTTGATTTCATTTTTGGTACGATTCCTAAGGCAGGCCGGAGCTCTGTAATATCGTTCATCTTTAATACGGCTCCGCTGACCAATTTTTTACTTGCGCAAAGACCACGCCTCTGCACAATAACAGTCTCGGATTCCTCTGGAACTACGAACTTTCTTGTTGACCCAAGCGCCGCCTCCATATCCCGAATTCTTTTTACCATTAGGCCAAATTCTTCTGGTTCCATAGAGTGTGGGTGATCTGGGCCTATATCTTTTTTACTCAAAGTAAAATGCTTTTCAATAACCTTCGCTCCTAAAGCTATCGCACCCAAAACCACTACGTCACCAGGTGTGTGACTAGCCCCGGTTGCCAATATAACAGGTTTTTTCTTATTGGAAATGTATTCAATCATCTCATGCCAAGTAATATCACCAGAACCAATCTTATAAAATTCTACTCCGAGTTCATCCATTAAATCTACAGCCTCGAAGTCGTACGGCGATGACGAAGCTGCAATTCCAATCTTCTTTGCTTTAAAACTCTGAATCTTTACAACATCGCCACCAGACTCCTTAACAGCCAAAGCTAGTCTCTTGGCTTTATTTAGATCTCCGTCGAAGTTTGCCCCGATGTCGGCAATTATATAGGCTGGTTGACCTTCTCCGATAAATCTCTTACCCACCTTAACTGTTTTGGAAAAAAAACTATCACTTTTTATCATAATCTATTTCGTTATCCCAATAAAATTCTAAAATTTGCGGCCAATTTCAACATAGTTACTATCTCCTCTCTTTTCTAAAACGACCAATCTCGTCTTATTGTTTAAATCAAAAACCTCTTTAAATTCGTGATCTATTTCTTTACTATATATCTCCGAGTAGATACCGCTCTCCGAAAAGATATTCCAATACGGCTGTTTATAAGTATACACTTCGTCATGTTTCAAGTGATGATACCTGACCTTACATCTCATACCAGGATCAAAATCTCTAATGATTAAGTTGCCAAAAGGTTTTAGCACTCTATCGATCCCGGCAATAGTCGAAAGCAAGTCACTCCTGTCTACCCAATGAAAGACATAACTCACGATCACCACATCAAAGAACTCGTCCTTGAATTTCAATTTATCGTGACTCTGTCCTCTAGATACACTAATTTTAGGATATCTCTTTTTGGCATCTTGGACTGCTTTACTAGAAGGCTCAACGCCGAAACACGCAGCTCCAGACTGCTTCCTAATTAGCTCCAATCTCCAGCCATTACTACAACCTATCTCTAATACTTTTTTATCTTTGCCAATACTCTGTAGGTACTCGGTAATCTCATCTTTACTATTCGAAACAAGAACATCTCGATTCCTTTGAAACCATTTATCTCCCTCCGATAGAAAAATATCTTTTTGCATTATTAGTTTTGTCTACTTTTTTAACAAGGCACTAAATTCTTGTTTTGTTATCCACTTATCATTAGAGTCACTTTGAAATTTAAATCCGGGGGACAACTTCTTGCCTGACTTCCTATATTTTTCGTAACGCTCAGCACTTAGAGTACTATTAGAATGGGGTAATACAACAAAATAATCTCCGAGGTCGAGTGATCTCATGGCCTCGTCTTCGGTTAGAAGAACTTCATGAATTTTTTCCCCGGGCCTAAGCCCCATGATCTTTCGTTCCCTGCCCGGAGCAATTGCCTCAAACATGTCTACCACCGACATTGATGAAGCCTTAGGTATAAACATCTCTCCTCCAACCATAGACTGCAGTGCGAACGTAACAAGTTTAAAGGTACTATCAAGAGTTAACCAAAATCTCGTCATTTGCTCGTGTGTAATGTGCACCGGCCCCTCCTTACTTTTCAAAATAGTTTCAACAATGCTGCCTCTACTACCGATAACATTTCCGTATCGTACAGCACCAAATTTGGTTGAACCCGCAGTATACACATTACTCGCAATAAATAACTTTTCCGCGCACATTTTCGTCGCACCATATAGATTTATTGGCTCAGCGGCTTTGTCCGTGGATATGAGCAAGACATGTTTTATATTTCGACTAATTGCGGCATCAATAACATTCTGAGTTCCTAAAATGTTTGTCTGAATTGCCTCAGATGGATTATATTCTAGAGCCGGCACCTGCTTTAATGCGGCAGCGTGCACGACTAAGTCAACCCCGTTCATGGCTCTTTCTAACCTACGAAGATCTCTGATATCTCCCAAAAAGAACCTTAACTTCTCGCCATGGGCCTCAAACTCCTTTTGAAGGTAAAACTGCTTGAATTCATCTCGGCTAAAAACAATTATCTTTTTGGGGTTCGCATTTTTAAGGAGATATCTAATAAAACCAGAGCCAAATGAACCGGTCCCGCCTGTAATCAAAATTACTTTGTTTTTATAGAATGAATTAGTCATTTATTATGTGAAAATATTATTCATAAAATCTACCACAATATAGCAACAATGTCACTAAAACTCAACCCGATCAAGTTTAGTTACGGAGCAATATCATGAGCGCCAGTTTAATAAACCCTTTTTCTAAAAAACTATTTATTTAACTCTTTCCACTTATGGTACAAAATACCCTCTTTAAATGTGGCGACATCCCCCGACTTTCTATATTGCTCAATTTTCTCAAACTCTCCCTTAAGTAAATCTATTCGCACACCCCATGAGTTATCATCAAACCACGACATAGCGGTAGCCGGAGCGCTCATTATGTTAATGTAAAATTGTCGTTCATCCATAACCTTAATGAATGTAAGCAAGGCTCTATACTGATGATAATGGGACGTGACGAGTATGGCCCTCTTGAATTTATGCTCTAGAGCATAATTAATCATTAGCACCGCTTCTTCACGAGTGTGTTTGGCTGATCCAACGTTTATAATTGCAGATTCTGGGATCCCTTGCTGAAGCAACTGCGGCAGAATATCGGGAAAACTTCCGGAATTGGGCTTATTTACTCCCGGACAAATAACTATACGTGGAGCGTAGTTCTCTCTAAACAGCTTAACCGCCATTGGAATGCGTGAATGGCCGTCACCTTCAAGCAAAAAAATCGCGTCAGACATTCTTAAAAAGTGACTACTAGCGAGAACTATAAATATTTCCTTATCACTCATAATTCTTAAAATAACTCGTTAAATCATCATCGTTATTTACCTTTACAATATTCCCAATAGGCAAGTCACCAATTTTACAATTATCTGGAATAAAACTTACAGTAGGAATCCCACACATGGATGCTGTCACCAAAAACATACTTCCAACGCCTACAACGATTTTTGCTTCCGCTAAGTCGGTAAACATATCACTATTTTTTGATATCGACACATTAATTTTATCTTTAAATTTATTTAAAATCGATTCAAACTTCATTCCATTTTCTGATGGATGAGGTCTAATGACAAAACTTTCCTTACGACCAGACGCGAGAAAAGAAGAAAGCACCCTTTGTAAAATCTCAAATTCATCTAAGCTGGATTCGGTTCGCTTCACAAAATAACTCACGGGCCCACTAAGTGGTTGGCTGGCATAAAGTACAGTTGTTCCATACAATAAGGTCTCTCGATTCTTAGCTTCCTTATATCTTAACTTTATATCTCCAAAAAAGGGATTTGGCTCCAGAACGACCTTAACCATAGGAAAGGCCGCCTTTGCAGTCTCGTATGCGTATTGATCGCCGGTCCTAATTTCATCAGGCAGATTTGCAGTCCATGCCTCATTGGGATAGCCGAATCTTTCTCGATAATTATACCAATGATCCAAATAAGTTGTGGTATGTATTTTTCTGGATTTAGCCTCTCGAATAAAATCTATCTCCAGCGATGTTGCCCAACTCGTGGCCGTTATAACATCATCAATTAGTGAGATTTTATCAAACACGTCTGATGGAGAAATCGGATTATCACCAGCGTGGTCAGTTATTAATCCTCTATCCCTAAAAATCTTCCTGGCTGGTCCAGTAATAACAAAGTAAAAATTTGACAGTCGGCAAACGTAGCTGATCAATCTACTAACATGAGCCGCCAAAATTTCGCCCCCACCCGCGTCATTACAAACAATCAAAGTTTTATTTTTGGATTCGGAATTCATCTCTAATTAATCCATACTGTAAAATATCCTTAAAACTACCGCCCTTAAACATCGCCTGCCTAGAAACACCCTC
>JACQCW010000072.1 GCA_016201425.1 Candidatus Vogelbacteria bacterium
CAGCGTCTTAGGATACTCTTCCATAGTCCCAACATACTACATCTTGGGGCTACGGCAGTCAACTGGATAAGCCTATTGGTTAATTTGGATGCGAATACATTTTATATTATGCCTGTCGATATTTTTGTAAGTTATGCAAGCAGTATAGCCATTATCGAGGACATGTCGAGGCAGCGTTTCCCACGCTCCGCGGAATATCGAGGACGCTGGGATTTGCTAAATATGACCTGCTAGCTCATAACCTGAAGGTCAGGGGTTCAAATCCCCTCCCCGCAACCAAATCAACAGCCCGGTTCCTTTTGGGAACCGGGCTGTTGATTTGGTAGTACTTGAACTACAACAATTTAGGAAAGTTCAAGTGCAACCAACCTTGGAAGGGAGTCAATAAGTTACAATATTGGCTCCCTTTTTGTTTGTGGCGAAAATCGTTTTGGTACCCGCTTGGTACCCAGTTTTTTCCGAAAATAATTTTTGATTTGTTTGAGTAGAATCTAATCGATCCAGACAACGTTATTAGAGGAGATTTCCAAATTCACCCTTCACATGGCCGGATTGCGGCTGGTACGTTTCCACGACTTACGTCACACCTACACATCCCTTCTCATCGCCCAAGGGGAAAATATTAAGTTCATCCAAAGCCAATTGGGTCACGCCTCAATTCAAACCACCATGGATCGCTATGGTCATATCCTGCCGAATACCAACAAGGGAGTTGGCGAGCGGCTGGATAGGTTAGTGTTTGGCGAAATCGAGCAATCTGCCACGACGATTGAGTTGTCATAAACGTATACACTTGTTAATAAGTGTGTGCATTTATTCCAATCGTAAAGTTACCCAACGAACCATAGGATTCTCTTGTTTGTATGGGGTAACTCCAGCGTTATTGACCAATGGTCTTATCTGTGCTATAAAATGCAATACCCGCAAAAGGTATAATCGAAGAAAACGACAGGAGTTATCCTCTATGGATATGCTAAAAAAATTAGAGTTGTACCGTTTGGAGAATAGAATCACCCAGCAGGATTTGGCCAAAGAGTTGGGTGTGGCTTTCTCGACGGTTAGCCGGTGGTTTAACGGCAAAACAACGCCGGGTAAGATCCAGCAGTATCATGTAGAAAAATATTTGAATAAAAAAGTTCGAAGAAAATAAAAGTGGTCAGCACCAAGTTGGCACTAAGTTCCGTGAAGACGTGAAGAAAACGTGATGATGGAAAAGAAAAAATCAACGGGCATTAAAAGTTGGCCAGAGGATGATAGGCCGAGAGAGAAGTTGCTCAAGAAAGGCGCAGGCACTTTGAGCAATTCGGAACTTTTGGCCATTTTATTGCGCACCGGCACAAACGGTACCAGCGCCATTGATCTTGCTCGGAACATCTTGAAGAAGTTTGGCACGTTTCGAGATATGGCGTACACCGACACCCGCGACTGGAAGGAATTTAAAGGGTTAGGCGGGGCTAAGATCGCCCACATTCAGGCCGCGCTTGAAATAGGGCGACGCTGTCAGCAGGAAAATGTGGCCACGGGGAAGCAGAAGATTGCTTCCGCCAAAGATGTCGTTGATTTAGTCATGCCCCATATGCGCGACCTTAAGACCGAAGTCTTTAAGGTCGTCTATCTCGATAACAATAATCGAATCATTGATATTTCTGATGCCGCTATTGGAACGGTTGATCACGCCTTTCCCATTGTTCGCGAAATAATCCATTCTGCTTTACAAAAATTCGCCAAGTCCATTGTTTGTATTCATAACCATCCGTCTGGCGATCCAAAACCTAGCAAAGAAGATAGAGATTTTACGATGGAATTATGCCAAGCAGGGAAAGTTATGCAGGTCAAAATTTTAGATCATCTCATTATGGGAGACAATCAATATTACAGTTTTAATGAAAGCGGAGAACTTATAACGTACAAATAAGGTGAGCATGTCAGAACAAAATTGGAACGAGCATAAGACTAGAAAGCAATTTATCGATAAACTCCTGCTTAATTCAAAGTGGGGCTCGATAGTCCCCTTTGCAGAGGGCAAAATTTATAATCACGGTTCTGTAGAGGAATATCCTACCCAGACAGGTCCTTGCGATTATGCGCTTTTTCATGCCAAGCGTCCTTTGGCCGCTGTAGAAGGGAAGAAAGTTTCCGTCGGACCTCAAAACGTTCTTCAGCAAGCACAACGTTACGCCCGGGGATTTCCAAAAAGTCCATTTACTTTCGGTGAATATCATCTTCCTTTTATCTATTCCACAAATGGCAAAATTATTTGGTTTCAGGATTTACGCCATCCCTTGAATCGTTCAAGAGAAATAACCGCAATTCACACACCCAATGCATTAGAGGAATTGTTATCGAAAGATGAAGAAATAGTTAAAGCATGGCTTAGGAGTACGGCCATCGATAATCAGTTTTTACGACCATATCAGAAGGAGGCCATTGCGGCAATTGAACAGGGAATTGCTGACCGAAAACGTAATATGCTCGTTGTTATGGCGACGGGTACAGGCAAAACATTTACAACCATCAATTTGATATACCGTCTTATGAAATCTGGCCTTGCTAGACGAATATTATTTCTAGTCGATAGACGTGCTCTTGCGGCTCAGGCTGTGACCGCTCTTGCGAGTTTCGAAGCAGAGCCCGGTCTTAAATTTGATAAATGTTATGAAGTTTACAGCCAGCGTTTCCGACGTGAGGATTTGGATGAGAATATAAAATACGATCCCAAAGTTCTGCCTACCGAGTATCTGACTGATCCCAAAAGTCGTGATAGTTTCGTATATGTCTGTACCATTCAACGAATGGGAATCAACCTTTTTGGTAAAGACGGCATGTTTGGTCAGGCAACAGGTGATTTGGATGACGAGTCCGATGCAGACGAAAAATTGGGTACTGGTATACGATTTACGGTCTAGTTGAGTTCAAAATATTTAAAGTTATCGACGCTATCGACAGGAAAAATTTGGTATAATCCTTGAAAACGGGGTCCGTTTGCTCTTTGGGAAGAGCGGCTTGGAACCCGAGA
>JACQCW010000082.1 GCA_016201425.1 Candidatus Vogelbacteria bacterium
GCAGTGGGTAAAGATCATACCTTATTCGCAAAAAAAGCTGGGACTGTTAAATTTGGAACAGCAAGAAAAATAAAATTCAACGGCAAAACCAATCAAAAAACGATTGTCAGAGTCATCTAAATTTTAGGCTTTCTCAACATTTAACTTAAACTCGGTACCCCTCTTGCCAATCATAACTTTGACAAACTGTTCGCCGATAGTTTTGATTGGCCTTTCTAACCTAATATATTCGGGCGAGACAACCAAACCTGTCTGTTTTTTTATTTCCTTAGATAGATAATCAGCGTCAATACCAGCAAAGAGATGCCCCTCGTCATTCGCCTTACTCTTGATCAAAATATTTACAGCCGAAAGTCTGATCAATCCATTGGCGACCTCCTCTTCCTCCATTTGCTTCACCGCAACGTTCTTTTTTCTAACTTCCTCTGCCTCTCTTAAGGTCGTGGCAGTGGCAATCTTGGCGAGACCAAGCTTTAATAGGTAGTTTCTTCCATATCCATCAGACACCTCTTTGACGTCAAATTTTTTTCCAACCTTTGGTATATCCTTCAATAGAACAACCTTCATAATCGCTTTATTTACCTTCTAATAAATATCTTATCGCGCGATCAAACTGAGGATCTCTTCCAACCTTAATATCATCTTTAGTTATTGCTACCAAAATATCTGGGGTCAATCCTTTTTCTGAGATAGAATTACCATTCGGGGTTAACCATCGGGCTATGGTGATTTTAATAAAACTGTTAGACGTAACTGGCACTAATTCCTGAACAGACCCCTTCCCAAACGATGTTTCACCAATCAATTTTGCAATGCCGTGTTCTGACAGAGCACCCGCTAATATTTCCGAGGCAGAAGCACTCCCTTTATCAATCAGAATCGCCATCTTCAAATTCTTGTTAAAGATATTATATCCCTTACTTCTATGAAAAATCTGTTCCCCTTGTTTATTTATCACCTCGCTAACAACTATCTTATCAGAAGGAAGAAACCAACTTGCCATTTCCACGGCTGCGTCAAGAAAACCACCAGGATTACCGCGAAGATCAAGCAGTAACTTGTCTGAACCAGAGGCAACAAACTTTTGCAATGCTTCTCTAAATAATTCAGGTGATGGGGCTGAAAAGTTATAAAGGCGCATGACAAACACGCCATCTTTGCGAAGTCCTGTGTTATTTGAATCTTTTACCGTACCACCCTTGCCATTATTAAGATTTCCATCTTTATCCACCGATTTTGTGTCACCAATATCGAGAACGGGGATAGTAATAGTGTCTCTCACAACCTTGAGATTAATAAGGCTTTCTTCACCGTCACGCGATAAAGCCAATTCAACCCTTGTTCCTTTTGGTCCCCTAATTAATTTAACCGCTTCATCAACGGTCATACCATTCGTAATTTTATTGTCAATTTTTACAATTTTATCTCCTGGTCGAATACCAGCGGATTTTGCTGGTGTGCCCTCTAGAGGAGCAATTACTGTTAGAATATCGTTTTTTAAACCAACTTCCATACCAACCCCCTGAAAACTCCCATTAATATCTCCCTGAAACATTTCTGCCTCATCTGGTGGCATGAAAACAGTATAGGGATCACCCAAGGACTTCACCAAGCCAGAAATAGCACCATACACCTTTGTCTGGTCAGAGGCCTCTTTGGATGTTGTTGCAGTAGTGGATGTCGCAGCATGCACATTTACAAATTTTTCGTTAATGATATTCCACGTCTTCCAAAAGGCTGAGAAGTCAGCCGTAATTGGCAGTGTCGGTTCCTTGTTGCTTATGTATGTTATTTTATCAACGTTACTGACTCCAGCACCGCCATAGTGGGTCCCTGCCATAAATGCCAGGATTGGCAAAATTATTATAAGGACTACGTAAAAATATTTTTTATTATTCTTAAACATTACTCACTATTATTACAAAAAAAAACCTTCGGGTCAAAAGCCGAAGGGGGTATAAATATATTTTGGAAAAATGAGCTCCACAATAGCGATAAGGGCCAAAACTGCTGAAACAAACGTGAGGCCCGCGCCAATCTTGTTATTCTGATCAAAGTTGACAAGAGACACTACCAAAATAAACAAAGCGATCCCCATTAAAACTATCCCGAATTCACCGCACACATTTCATCACCTCCCAATGAAGGTATCTTAATCGCTAACAACAATCTCTAAATAAGCCGCCTTACTATTTGGGTTAATCTTTCGCGCAATGGTTTTACTACCATCTGGAGATGCGAGCCCAGACCTTAAAAACGATGGGATTACAAGCGTTGGATATAGTAATGGACGAAATCTAAGGCGCTGGTAATTTTGATAGTTCCGATATCTACAACATTAACTTTGTGGTCGTAATTAGAGAACACTCTTACCGATGTACCAGATGGCAAAAACTCAAAGTAATCAATCCGCGACTTAAAACCAACGGGGATCTGCACGCCAAGCTCACTCCCACCCACAAATTCCACGATCATCAAGTTATTTCGGTCGCCAAAATTTTGCCGACCTATAATTCGATTGTCGTTTAGCCACCTCACTGGACCATCAGGGTCAATCATTGTGCAAACTAATCTGTTTTTATTATTTCCCATTTCCAAACCTCCTTAAACCATCACTTCTAGAAAAGGAGATGAATATCTTCCCAAACAGCATTCGACATTAAATGTTCAGCCAGGTCAACGAGATAGTCAGGGTGTAATGCTTCAACAAGCACCACTGGATTGATCGGATTCATATCCAAAAATGTCTCGTGCTCCGGCATCCATTTGTAGCGTTCGCAATACTTCATGTTTCCCTTATCGTCTAGCTGGATTGTGGCAAAGGTTGTGATCTCACACCCAAAAGCGGGAAGACCATTCCAATATGGCTGACAAAAGATCTTTATCGGGTTGGCCACTCTAAGCAGTTGTCGACCAATCTCACTATCGTAAAATTCTTTAACCCACTGAACAACAACTTCGGCGGCCTGAATCAACTCTGGCGCACGCTCTTCTCTGATTTTATTTAAAGCATCTTTGATTTTCTTTTGATGCCTCTTTTCTCTTCTTATGGCGTTTTTTTGATCCTTTTTCCTCTGCTCAAGCTCTTCAATCTTTTTTATAACCTTATCTGGAACTTTCACGATGTTCTCCTTTCAATTTTGTCTAACCATCAAATTTTCAATATCCAAGTCTGTAAACTAGAATAGGCTATATACAA
>JACQCW010000076.1 GCA_016201425.1 Candidatus Vogelbacteria bacterium
TATGCACTGAGAGCTGCCGCCATGTATGGTTTGAAATACGCGGCCTGCAAAGTCTTGGGATATTGCGCAGTTGCTGCGTAGAAGTTACCCCCGATGAAAATCGGGGTTTTTATTTTTTAAATTTTAGAAAATCTTTTTCTTCCCACGAGAAGCCAGCAGCTGCCTTATGCCCCCCTCCACCATACTTTTGTGCTAATTTTGAAACATCAACCGTTCCATCAGATCTCAAGCCAACAATAATCTTATTCCCGCGGCGTGACCAGATCAAGGCGATGGGTGGCATTTTTTTAGATAAATAATTCCCGAGATGAGAAACATGAACAGATGAATTTACCAAGTAACATTTGTAGCCTTCAAATTCGATCACCTCAGCGTACTCAGAAATCTTCTTAACTTGATCATCTCTCTTTTTTATTAAGATCTTTCCCTCATCTATATATTTTTTATACCCAGTCTTGGTCTCAATCTCTTTGATTAACTTATCCCACACTTTAAACTCAAGAGGATACAGGCTAGTGATCTCGGCTATCTCATTTGTAAACGGAACCTTAAATTTCCAAATATCAATATCCTCGACATGCTTAAAAAGTCGGGGAAGTTTTTTGTCTGGGTGGAAATACATCCACGACAGGACTCCTCCAGAATGATTAAGATCCATGATACCTCCGGTAAGTTTAACTGTCTCAACATTGCTCACATGGTGATCAATAACAAAAAGAGATTTCACTTTAGGTAAAATCTCTTGCACTACATGTAGCGGATAGCAGTAATCTAGGGTATATACCTCCTTACCATATACCTCCTCTGGAGGCTTAGTATTATGCTGAACGGGAATATATATTGCTTTATTACCGAATTTCTTCCAAGCAGCATAACTACCTGCAAATCCATCGGGGCATTCTGCATGGTAAAGAATCGCTATTTTTTTATCATTATTATTTTTCATAGTTCAACATCATACCACGAGACAAGATAATAATAAAGCCCCGATCTAAGTCGGGGCTCAAGCTCTATTTCTTTGACACAAGCTCCTGATAAATTGCCTGGGTCAGGGGGTGAGCATTTTTAAACTCAATCTCTTTCTCCTCGTAGGTAATTCCCTTTAGAGTCCACCTGATAATTTGTCTGATTGGTCCCTCGTCTACTGGCCCGACTCGACCACCAGGTCTCCAATCATCCCACGGTGAACGCTTGGCAGGATAAATTGTCCTAATAGTCTCAAGGTGGATCGGCTTATTGTGACCCCACACATGATACAGCCTAAACAAAACCTGTGGAATATCTTCGTGTGGTCCAATATCTCCTCGACCGTCACTCCGATAGACGAGAAGCAACTCGCGATTGTTGTTCAAGTTGGCATCAACAAGTTCAATCTTCGGCTGACCAACGTTAAGTCGGGAAGAAATGATCGCATCTCTGATCTTTTCGAAATCTTTCGACTTGGCCACATAGACATCACGCTCTCTATAGGTATTTTGATCGTAATACTTTCCCACTCCGATAGTGAAGAATCCCTTCTTCTCACAAAAGTCTGGTGTGAAGAATTCACGAATGAACGAGACATCGTTGTAAGTTTCGCGAACTTCAAACATCTTTTCGCGACCGCGTCCCAATTCAATCTTGGCAGGATACTTGCGTGCCCACTCAATCCAACTATCGGGAATAATCCAAAGAACCTTCTTCAAGACACCTTCATCAAACCGCTTACGAAATCTGCGAAGCTTTTCCAAGTAATCAAGCTTCGAGGTGATCTCTTCCTCCGTCCAATCCAGATCTGAGTCAAATCTATTTTGCTTACAAATTTCGTAACGGAACTTAAATCTCATCGGACTGTCAGAAGGAAGCTTAGCCTGATCCATTCGTGAAGTAATCTCTTGATCAGCCAATGACGCTTTTGTCAACTTACGCCTAAAATCTTCTACCGTCTTATCGGCGTTACGAAGAGCAAGCCATTCATTGATCCAGTTCTCCTTAAGAAAGAAAGCGGCAGGCGTCGCACCTTCATCATTTTGCGTCATAGAAATAAGCGTACAGAACTCGGTCCAATCTCTGACAAACGCCGGGGAATAAACATTGTCAATACCGTGGCGGTCTACGATCATTTTGAAAGCCGCGAATTCGTCCCATCTATCAACAATTTCAACATGATCACAATCGTCATGAAGAGGTCCGTGGCGTCCAGTGTCCCATCGCCATCTGATGTCCTGCCAAAGATCTCTCCCAAGAAGGTACGGCTGAATACCACCGTTAGGCCTCAAAACTCCAGAGTAATGCTTGGCAAAAGTGCACATCTCGGAGGCATCGCCGGCACACTCGCCGACCATGATATCCGACTCACTAATCGAAGCCCAACCCTCGTTCATGATCTGAGTCTGAGCGCCAACCCACAAGTCATGAGACTCTTGGTGGATAATGCGCAAGATCTCGCTTTGCCACGGCTCGAGCGATGCGTGTTCACAAAGGAAACCCATGATGTCTCTCACGGGAGACTCAGGGATAATGAGCCCGCGCTCAATGTCAGATTCGCGCTTTTCCTCAACGTCAATCTGCTTCTGTTTCTCCTTAACTAATTCGGGAGGATTGAGAATGTTGTCCAGATACGCTGGTAAACCATTTGGAACTTTAACCCTCGATGGCTCTCTCTTGTCCTTCTTCTTTCCACGTCGAGTCTTTTCTCGGACAGGTAGTCGCTTGATCGACGGATCGAGAATATCAATCATGTTATCGATCGACATACACCACTCAATAAATCTATCGACGGGCACTCTTCCAATCTCTGCCCTAAGCTCATCAATAACATTCGCATTTTCAGCCAGAAGGCTGTGCATGTTATCCGGGACACCCTTCGTAAACCACTGATTGTTGTCAAAGAAATCTTTGTGACCGATCACATGTGCCATAACAGCTTTATGATCGACCAGCAAATTTGTTTCCAAAAGGTAGGCGTAGCAAGGATGAGTTGGCACCACCATTTCGTAGATGGTACCCATATCAAACTTGGTAAGCTTGGTCTTAAGCTGATAACTCTCCTGACCAAACGTCCAGTGGTGATATCTTTGTGGATACCCAGAGAAGGCGGCCAACTCACTCATGTGTTCCGAGTCCACCATCTCGTAGATGATCGGCCGACACTTGTAACCCAAGCGCCGACCAATTCTTTCGATCTCATACTTATGACACTTCAGGTCTGTAGGAAACTTTTTAATCGTACCCATCTTTATTTCCCCTTTCCGAAGAACGTTTTAATTGCATCGGGAACCTCATTCATTTCCTGTAGCTTGGCACACGCCACTCTTTCATCTCCAGTAAAATTCTCGACCAACATCTGACCGAAACTCCCGGCTGGAGAAAAGTTTGTACTACCACCACGCGTCGGAGAACGCATCCAAGGTCTGTGTGCAGAAATCTCGGCATGGGAATACTGATTCACTGCCGGCAAGATCTTCTCGAGCAACAACTTCAGACAAAGTGCGTCGTCCCCGCTCCAGTTAAAACCGTCGGAGAAATAGAATGGATAAATGTTCCACTGCGAAGGAGGAAACTCGTCCTCATAAATCTTAACCATAAGCTCGTGAGCTGAAGAGATAGTCGTACCGCCAAATCTAGAATCAGGTGCAAAGAACTGCTCCCGCTTGACTCGATCAGCACCATCGTCGTGAACAATCCAAACTTCTTCGACGCCGTCATAGTTTGCACGCAGCCAAAATGAAATAAGCTGACACGCAAACTTGACGATCTTACGATCTTCTTTTGACATAGAGCCCGAAACATCCATCATATAGAAGATAACGGCGTTGTTCTGAGGTTTCGTAATTACCTCAGAAGCCCGGAATCTTCTGTCTTGTCGAATAGGAACGAGCTTGGGATCAGCCGGTACATACGTACCTTCAATGATCGAACGCTTTAGCGCTTCCTTTAGAGTTCTTCGCTTATGCAAAAGTGAGTCCGGACCAGTTTTTCTAACTTGAGTATATTTGTTCTCTTCGGTTTTGATATGTTTAGCGCCCTTGGGTTGAATCCTAGGCAACTGAAGAAGCTCCATCAAAAGTTCAATGGACTCTTCCTCAGAAAGCTCGATTGGAATACTTCCCTGTCCGCGACCGCGACCTGCCTGTCTGTCACCCTCACCTTCCCCGTCTTCTCCACCATTTACCGGACCAAGAACGTCTCCCGGCTTGACGCCAGGATCTTGGCCAACACCGATCGTGGGTCCAGTACCAGCAGGTCCATCACCCTCACCGTCTTCAGAATTTTGTGGCGGAGGAACGATCCGGAGTTTAGGAATGTAAATTTCAGGCATAGGGATAATAAATCCGCCGCCCTTTTTATCGGGAACAATCAACTCTCCCCTCTTGATAAACCCAAGAAGGTCCTCACGAGTCTTCAACTTCCCCTTAACAATGTCCATATACTCTTGCTCGTCCTGTTTAATTCTTCTTCCCATTTCTAAGTCACCTCAGCTTTTTGTCTATAGACACTTTCGTGCCCATATGAAGTTAGAGCTAAAAAAAATAGGGGCAGTGGAAAAGACCCACCACCCCATAATTTCAATTATCGATTACCGCTGCCTCCGCTAAAGATAGATGAGGAAACGGACAGTACAACGTTCGCGCAGTGGTTACAGTATCCGAAATCCTTGATCAACCGCTGTTTGATAACGTTAAGCTTCTCTTGATCTTCCTTACTCATAACACCTGTATTCAGCTTCGAAAGATTGATCCAGTCCTTTCTGTCGTTGAAGAGCTTGCGCCGAAGAGCATTCCTGAGCTCCTGGTCGGACTGCCAATCAAACTTCTTGCCTCTAGCAGAGAAGGATCCGATGTTCATCATGATCTTCGATCGGAATTCGTCCTTTTGCTTATCGTCGACCTTAATCTGAGTCTCGATCTCCCTCATCAACTTCTCATTGGGCGGCTGATTCTCGTGAGTCAGCTTATTGTAAACTCGTTCCTTCCCAACGTAGGCGATCACATTCTCGAGATAATTCTCCCAAAGTTCATTCAGTGCGTCTTTATCGCCACCAATAACTTCCTGGAGCTCCTCGCGAATCCAATCCTCAAGCGCTGACCTTACCTTAGACAGCATTGTCTTATATTCTTCAATCTTGGCGTTATTCCTAAGCAAACTGTTACTAGTGAGCCCTTTTTCAAGGGTTTCCAAGACAGCGAAAGGAGTAACACATGGATCCTCGGAATTAACTCGCGCCTCACCGATCATGTCCTGAACATAGCGCGGTGAGATGGCAACCTTCATACCTTCAAGCGACGCGGCCTCAGCCAGTTGTCTAATTTTTTGCTCAGTCAATCCCGCGATTCGATGTCCATCATATCCATTAAGCTTTTGCATACCATCAATACCCAGGCTTGTCGGCTCATCGATACGAGTGCGACATGCGAATGTAGA
>JACQCW010000078.1 GCA_016201425.1 Candidatus Vogelbacteria bacterium
CAATTACCTCTTCTTTTTCTTCGGCTGCGGAATTGACGGGTCGACATAGGGACCGACGAAATAGATAGTCTCGTTCGTTTCAGCATAGACCCCCTCAGGAGTCCTCGCGATCACCCTCGCCTGTCTCCAGTTTAGGCGGTTGCCGCCAACATTCAAGTAGATCGTGCCAGGAGCCATTCTGTCTGTCGCCTGCAGAACGTCCTTGTGTTCTTTTGTATCAAACGCCCGCTGAAGTCTCACAGCGTCACTGACGTAGTTTCCCTGAGGAAGCGGCAGCTCTGGATTATCGAGGTAAGTGAACACCCAGTTTCTCATAAACTGCAGTGAGAATTCATTCTTACCTCCGAGGGCCTGACTAAGTATCCGCTCTACCTCCGGATGCAACATTCTCTCACTCATCTCGATTCTCCATTTCGTGCCAGACACGGTTATTGGTTACGGAATACGTATCACGTTTAACCTGTAGCCACAGATCTCTCCCACCGCCGCGATCCAATCTGAGTGGAGAACTACTATCTGGCGGTTCGACAAATTCGTAGGCCTGCTCGAGACCATGAAAGTATCGCCTTCGATCCAACTAGACGTAACAAGAAAGACCACAGGGAGATTGTTGCCGTCAAAGACTTTCTCCATCGCCGTCCGCAATACGTCCGGATCCATTGCACCTGATTCACGGTCGTGCTCAAAGAAGATGATCTTGTTAGTATACTGGTCGGTGTTCCCGGTCGAATTATCGAGAACAAATGGCACCCGAAGATCGGGTGGACTCTCCATGTTCGCCACCATTATAGTCACTCCATTTCGTGCCAATGCACAATTTAAGCTTGTAATTGTTCAGTTTTCGAGATTCTATTTATACGCGCGTATGATAGCATGTCCAACGGTAGAAGTCAAGCTTAGTTGACATATTTATTTGTATATGCTAGTCTTTTCGCGAAATGGTTGATTGACAACCAAATAGCACTAGAAACCTTACGGTAACCCCAAACAAAGCACTGGAGGTGCAATGTGGCAATCGGACTGAAGACTGTCGGTCGGCCCCCTATTTTGATCGCTGGATCGGTCAAGGAAGTTGTGGATTTGAAGGGTGAGTATGCCCCATCAATCATGAACCGGGCAATTGCCTTGGATGATGGCCTAATCGGCTCCATATTGGCGCAATCAGTCATGAGCTGGAATGGAAAAAATCCTTCGCTGGCCCTAGACCCGAACGGTAACTTCCAGGGTACGGACCTAGATCTCTTCTCCTTCCTTACGCCCCTCGCCAATCGAAGGGCAGTCATCGAGATTCCGCGCTATCGCAATAGGCGAAAGATCATTCACAAGGAGAGCGAGCGAAAGATCGGAACAAGCCAGTTTGGCACGGTCACCGGCCTCATCTCCAATAAGGATGTCATGTCCTTTTCGGTGAGACTCTGGGATATGTCGATCGCCAAGACTGACGAGAATGGTGTCGAGACCCTCGGTGCTAATCGCAACTATATGATAGTCGATTGCGATAGTCACTGGTACGATGGCTGGGACAAGATTATCTTCAAGCCATCAGCCCCCGAAAACGACTTCCTCACCAACAAAGGACTCTGGACTGGTAACACGGTCTACTTCAAGTATTATGTGCATCCGAATAGGTGGCAGAGCATTTTCGGTGCTCAGCACCTGCTGAAACTCCTCTTGGTGGAGCGCCTCGATGATGAGGCCAAGTTCTACAAGAACGAGGTGAAGAGGCTCGAGGCGCTGAAGATCTTCCTACCAACTGGTGCCAAACCCGCTTACGAAGCGCCGACTTCCGAGGGCGCGACCGAGAAGATCCAAGTCAACTCAATTGAGTTCGAGCTCGACCGACCAGATCTCTCTGGCAAACACAAGCCGGTCGAGAACACGGAGGCAGGACTGCGCTATGCCTACGAGAGGCAGAAGTATCTCACGTACACAGTGAAGCCCCAAGTGAGGTTCGCAATTCGGGCCAATGAGGCGGCCTACTTCCAGTTCGGTCAGGGCAAGATTGCATCGTGGATGGAAGGCCGACAGTGGGTCGAGGGCTATAAGTTGCCCAAGGGCCGGATCGAGTGGAACGCCATGAGACTTTCCCCCGAAATGATGCTTAGGTATCGGATCAAGACGTCGACTCAGACTGTCTCGGCAGAGTAACCGGACTAGCAACGCACATTTCATAGGGAAATAGAATCCTTAAACCCCTATTTGTCTAACAAGATGAATAGGGGGCCTTTCTTTCACAAATACCTTTCTAGTAAAGGGTAATTTGAAAACACTTGACAGAAAGACTCGGCTATGATATACTCTCAGCAGAAAAATAAATGGCGGAGTCGTTCTTTCAAAAACAATTCAAAGGAAAGTAATGAGGAAGTTTGCCACAACGGCTAAACAACCTCTCCTGGATGCTCCGCTAGAAACGGAGCAAACGAAAGGATGTGGACGCTATGTCCAAGACCATATACTCCTCTACGGCATTCGGTGGCAAGGAAACCAAGCGTGATGCTAGGGAGCGGAAGGCCAACGAGCGAAATGCTGTCCGAGCCAAGCGCTCGGATCGTGAGCAGCTCAAGGTCCTGGACTCTCGCTTCGGCGAGGGTAAGGGTGCCAAGAAGGAGCGCGCCAAGCTCCTCAGCCGCATCGCCAAGAGCACTCCGGTGCCGGCCAAGAGCTAGCACCAACCAAAATCGGACATCGTCCGTAGCCCCGACAACGTGAGTTGTTGGGGCTTTTCTTTTGCCCTAAGAAAGTATAGTATCTCTCAAGTATTTGAATTTTGATTCGAAATCACCGCCAAGGCGGGCGGGACGAGGAGGTTTTGCATGAGGGGAAGTAGTGTACTTTGTGGAAATGTTGTAATCAATACTGAAAATCTTCGGGATAGTCTAAAGAAGCAAGAGTACTATATGTACTACGAAGATAAGGTAACCATCAACACGAATAGCGGACGCCTGCTATTTAAACTCAGCAACGTTCCATATGAAAGTGCTGTCAAACTAGCAGAGGGTCTGGGACTTAAGGGAGGTGGCAACTACCCAACTTACTGGAGCAAGTGGAACCCGAGCCTTTCGCTCGATCATGACGGAAGTGCCGACGCAGATCTGCTTTGGATGGAAATGCTGAAGCTCGGCATTCCTCACAAGATTCACCGAGGAAAAGAGAAGCTCGTTCTATACGCCGACCAAGGCGCTCACGATATGCCAATGTGGAGCACAGAGGCAATGCTCAAAATCATTAGGGACAATGCCGAACGGTACCAGGAACAACTGACCTCGACACCGTAAGATGCCCGACCCAGACAAAGAATCTGGGTTTTTTTATTTAGAAAATCGTATATAATGGTCGACATGGAATCACCTGAATTTAAAAAAGTTACAATCAACACAGTTAAATCACTGGACGACAATAGTCTTAGTCTTATTCGAAAAGCGGAACGACATTTTTTTAAGTCGCTTCCCGATAATCGAACATTCGATGTAGAAATAACGAAGGAACCAGGAGGCATAAAAGTGGAGTTAAAAAATACATCCAGTGAGCAAAAGATAAATCTAACACAATTTCTACCTCCAGATTTTAGATTTGCTCAGGGTCGCAGATTTGAATGCAGGTCTTTTGCTCAAGAAGTACTTATACCCATACAGGATCTTAGATACAGAGGATCTTTAGTAAAACTGTTCCACGAAATCGGACATGCGAACGAACATATCGAACATATGCCGCCACCATATGAAGCTATGGGTATAATTTATGGTCACATCAGGTCCTTGTTGAACGAACTCAAAAATACCTTAAACCAAATAGCTGCGGTGGCACAAGGAAAAGAGTCATCCAAAGCGGCTCACACAAAACCGGAAAATCTTCTGCCTGTTTGGTATCTAGACGAAAAATCTAAAACACAATCACAAGCCGAGAGAGGCGCTTGGGCTTTTGCGCTCAAGTCCTTAAGAAAATTAGAAAAGGATGGGTTTGATGTTTTTGGAGAATTTGGAAGCGTAGAGGAGATAAAGGAATATATAAACTTTGCGTTGCTCACATACGATTTGGAATACTTGGGCAAAAAAAGATTAGCCGGAGATAAAGACTATGTCGATAATCCAAAGAATCCTTTCACACGACCGAGAAAGGGTAAAATAAATTCTGAAGAAAAATAACTATTAACTAAATAAGCCTCGCTTTTTTAAGAACATCCCGCACAGAATGTTTTGATGTGTGAATTTTTTTTAACGCCCTCTTAGCTTCGTCTTTGGTCAAAAAACCGACTGTGACCTCGCGCGCAAGACGGGTTGTGTCGGGATGGAAGCCGAGCATATTTTTGGCTTTAGTTTCAGCGGCGAGAGCAATGAGACAAGAATTCGAATTCGACTCTACTAAATCCTCCCCCTTTGGTTCTTCCCAACCGATATTTTTTAAAATCTTTTTCGTGTCTTCGATTGTTCTCTGAAGTAAAAAGGGTAAGTGTACAACATATACTGCCGGCTTATTCTTGTAAGGCTTCAGCTTTCTGATCGCGCTGATCTTGCCACTACCTAACTCAGCACCAGAAAGTCCGGCCCACTCATTTACCCCCAAGATGACAACCCGGACTTTATTCCTTAGAGCTTCGGCATAATACGCCCTGATCACGGTCCGCCTACAAAGCTGGCAGGTGCGCACAAACGGCATCATGTGTTTGCATTTGATTGAGTAATGCTTCCTCCCCTCTTGGTAGAGATTCAAGAACCTCTGTCTGAGTTCAAGGGACTCAGGCTCATCATACATCTCCGCCATCTCGCCGTAACATTTTCGATCAAGATCTCTAATGTAAGGCTGAATATTTATCATTTGATAGTCGACGCTGAACTTCTTAGCAACCTCCTTAGCTCGCCCAAAAGTATGCCCAGGATAGTAACCACTATCAAAGGTAAAGGCCAGAGGACGAAATCCTAACTCTAAAGCAGTATACAAAATTGCTGTACTGTCCTTCCCTCCCGATATACCGACCATGACGTCATACTTTTCATTTCTATTTTTCATTTTCAAAAATTCTTCAAACTCTTTACCCAAAGCCTTGACATCAAAATTCTCAAGATAAAACTGACAGATATTGCAGTGACCTTTTTTATCGAATGAAACCGCGGGGTTGAGGTTAGAGTTGATACATCTTTTGCATTCGACAACCTGTTTCTCTTGCAGATATTTCAAGATTTCTCTTGCAATACTCTCAGACACCAACTCGGACGAATCCAAAACCAAATCAGCAACCTTTTTGATTTTTTTAGTCTGGTATATGTCGTCTTCGTGCTTGATCTCTTCCCTCGCCCCGCGATCGCTTTTATTTCTCCCTTTTAGTCTTTCAACCAGATCACAATTCTTACATTCGAGATATACGACGAGAAAGTTATGAAGTTTATAATACTTGGCTGCGTCCAACGCTCTGGCCCCGGCGATAATCACAAACCTATCGCTATACTTTCGATCCACGATCGCATTCATCGACTCAGCAACTATAGTTTTAGAATACTTTCGAGTTAATTCCAAAAATATCTTTCGCGCCTTCTCTCTGTCTATAAAATCGTTTTTATAACTATCATCCGCATCTGTGATAAACTGCTCCTTGGTTTTTGGTAGGCGATTTAAACAGAGAGCATATTTTAATACGAGAGAAGCCTCGAGCAATTTGCTGTTCTCTATTTTTTTTGATAACAAATTAGCCGCAGTAGACTTACCCGACCCGGGTTCTCCAAAAAATACAACACCCTTGTACCTATTCCGGACTAGTTTCATTGAGGTAATATTTATAACATATGATAAACTAAAATCAAAACTTTCATGAAGCATGTAAACATAGAAATCAAGACGCGACGTAAAGATCGACTTGGAGCTATTTAAGATCCAGCCTAAACATCTACTTTCTAAGTCCTACAACGATATGCTGCTGTCTATATAACCTGCAACAACCCTCATTATCTCTCCCATCTCATCGGTCGTAACTACGGCGATTTTAATAGAACTATTTTCTTGATTTATAAAACCATCAATACTCACAGTTCCACTATTTTTAGTTTCATCTAAAAAAATTCCAAGCCCATCCAAAACGTTACAAATCCTTTCGCGCATTATATTAGATCGTTCTCCAATTGTTGCCGTAAAGACCAATAAATCAAGCCCATCCAATACAGCCATGTACGATCCTATATATTTCCTGACTCCATAAGCAAAGCTATCAAGTGCAAGCTTAGCCCCCTCGTCTCCATTCTTTTCTAGTTCAATGAGATCTCTAACATCTTTAGTTTTCCCCGACAAACCGAGCAAACCACATTTGGTGTTAAAATAATTTTCAAGCTCTCCGTAACTCATCCCTTTTGTTTGACCAAGATAGGCAGCTGCCCCTGGATCAATATTGCCAATTCTCGAACCCATCACTAAACCCTCGAGCGGGGTAAAGCCCATTGATGTATCGACGCTCTTTCCTTTTTTTACCGCGGTCACACTGCAACCACCTCCTAAGTGGCAAATAACAACTCGTTCAGGCACTCCACCGGGCAAACCCTCCACCTTGTGAAGAATTGAAGAGACTGAAATACCGTGATATCCATACCTATATATGTCGAAAGTCTCTTTATCCTCTTTTGGCAAGGAATATAACCTAGCAACTTCTGGCATATCTTTGTGAAATTCCGAATCTGAAACACCAATAATTCTAATGATTGGCAGAGTCTTTTTAATTTCTTCTACCTCATTCAGAATTGGAGTTACATGAAGCGGCGCTTGTCCTCGAACCTCCCTTAATCTAGATAGATATTCATCGTCGATATCCCTATGGGTCCAAAAAAATTCCCCAGGTGCGACAATTCGACAACCGATAAATCCAATCTCAGCCAGGTCGGTAATAATATTCTCTGATTTTAATAAAGAAAGCAAATATTCAAATGGTCTCGAATATTGTTCCGTCGTAAGTACCATCTGCTTTTTATAATCATGAACCGAAATGCCTGCCAAAAATCCACCGTCGCTTTTTTCAAGATGAACCCGTGCGATCTCGCGACCGTCTTCATAAACCGCATACTTATGTGAGTCACTTCCAGTATTTACAATTAAACTTTTCTTTTCCATGTCCAATTTTCTATTTCATCTGGATCGACCCCATGTTCTTTAATGAACTTGCCATGCTCAACTAATTTATCTTCATATTTCTTGATAATATTTTCGGCCTTGTCTCTCGATACTTTTCCCAATCGATCCATCTCTCGCACAGCCTCCATAAGCAAATGGTAGCGGCTTGTCCGATTTCTAACATGCATATCAAAGGGGGTTGTGGTAGAACCATTTTCGATATACCCATGAACAAAAAACTTCCTTTTGCCATCACATTTATCAAAAAGAGCCTGCTTTAGAGTTTCCGGGTATCCATGAAAGTTAAAGATAACCGGTTTGTCGGCAGTAAAATAATCCTCAAACACGATCGGTACCCGGCATTCAGCATTACCAACACCCAAAGAATTCAACTCTAAAATGTTTACAAATCTCACCTTGACTTCGGGAGCATCTATCTTTAATAGATCAATCGCAGCCAAAGCTTCTTTAGTCAGATAATCACTCGCAGCCGAAAATACGATATCTGGATCTATGTCTGAGGCAAAATCCCAGATAGACAAGCCAAATTCTAGCTCCTTGGCCGCGGCCTTCGGCGTCAGCCAACGAGGCTCAACAGTCTTACCAGCTACGATAATGTTTATCTCGTTTTTCGAAGCCAAACATTTTTTCAGAACAGCAAGTGTACTATTACCATCTGGCGGAAAATAAACGTGAATAAAACAACCATGCTTTGATAAAATATTTCCAATGAAACCAGGATTCTGGTGCGAAAAGCCGTTGTGTTCTTGCCTCCAACCAGAGGATGTCAAAATATAATTTAGCGAAGGGATTCCTCCGCGCCAGGGAATCTCACGCGCAACTTTCAAAAATTTTGAATACTGATCCACCATACTCGAGGCCACTTGAATAAAAGCCTCGTAGGAGGCAAAGATGGCGTGTCTGCCAGTTAGAACATAACCCTGCATCAAGCCTTGCAATGAATGCTCCGAGAGCATCTCCATTACTCGCCCATTTTGCTTAAGATCTTTATCCCACTCCTTAATAGGCCACACAAATGCACGCGCCGTAGTTTCAAAAACCTTATCTAGTTTGTTTGAATATGTTTCGTCGGGCGACATGAGGCGGAAATTATTGTCAAAAAGATTTAACTTAAACACCTCGTTCAGATACTCCCCAGCTCGTCTCATACTGCTCGAACCAATTGTCCCAGGTATACTTGCGTCTTCAGCAAATTGTTCAGCAGGTGGAAGTTTTAATTCCTTCGTGGCGTTACTGCCACCCATCGTATGTTTACTGTCTCCCATTCTATAATTTTCATCCGGCACTAAATTTTTAATCTCCTCGACAAATCCTAATCCCCCAGGAAATAACTCTAAAAATTTATAGGACGCAAGCCATTTGTTGATTGCATTCAGTTCAACCTTATCTGTTTTAGCGTTTGGACCCACGACCTGGTGTGATAGACAATTCCCCTCCATTTTCTGTCCCTTTAATTTCTTTATCCCTGTCCAACCCTTCGGTGTTTTCAAAATAATCATCGGGAATTTTGGCGACACAATTTCCCTTCCACCCCTCCGTGCCCCGTCCTGAATACTCCTAATCAATTGGTAGACACGTTCGAGAGTAACCGCCATCTTCTCATAAATATTACTTCCCTCAACAATATAAGGCTCATATCCATATCCAGAAAACAAGGATTTCAATTCCTTATTGCTCATACGGCCAAAGATTGCCGGGCCTGAAATTTTATAGCCGTTCAAGTGGAGTATAGGCAAAACCGCTCCATTTGTTTTAGGATCTATAAATTTATTCAAGTGCCACGCCGTTGCCGTTGGACCTGTCTCAGCCTCACCATCACCAACAAGACACGCCGCAATTAAATCTGGATTATCGAGAATCGCGCCATAGGACGTCGACAGTGAGTAACCAAGCTCACCACCCTCTAAGATCACACCGGGAGCACCAGGATTGGAGTGACTCGGAAATCCATATGGCCAACTAAAATTTTTCATAATATATTTCAACCCCGCCTCGGTCTGTGTAGCTTCCGGATAATACTTCTGAAGCGTACCCTCCAAAAATATATTTGCCTGAATAGCTGGGAAACCATGCCCGGGCCCAAGTACAAAGATCATTTCCTGGTTGTGATTCTTTATCAGGTTGTTCAGATTCGCGTAAACAAAATTTATACCAGGACATGTCCCCCAGTGACCCAAAAGTCTAGGTTTAATATCGTCAAATTTCAACTTTCTATCAAGGAGGACATTATCTTGTAGATATATCTGCGCCGCCGACAAATAGTTTGCTGCCCTTACATACTTTTTAATCGATTCAATTTGATTTTCCATGGCATTATTATATCATTTCCATATGAAACCAGAAAAAAGGGATTCGGGTCCGGATCTTACGGTTATTAAAGGTGAGATAAAAACCATGATTGAACAAAAACTCGGGATGGCTGCCATGCAGACCGAAATGATCGAAGCAATAAGAAGTAATCCGGACTTATCTAAAGATGACCTATGGTATATTGCATTTAAACACCTGAAGCCCAATGACACACCCATTTATGATCAAGCTAAAACCTTAACGACGATTGAACACTACATCGCCTTGCACGAGGCCGTTAGTACTGCTCGCAAGAACTTTCCTAACGACCCAGATTTATTCAAATATTTATTTAATCATGAACCTCAAGGCAAGATAGAGATCAAAACTGGTCCGATTGTGATTTACGTTCGGTGTTACGACATGCGAGATTTTGGCCTAGCCTTTAGAGATAACCCTTCGGACGATCAGCCCTTAAGCCCTGTTGAAATGCTCCACGCTTCACTAGTAGGTGGTAAATTCTTGCGCAACGCAAGACAGCCAGAACTCACTGGTACCTTAGTCATTGAAAATGGCCTACAGCGAGAAGACAAGGCGGCGTTTGAACACGAGGAACAGCATGCAATCAAAAACCTCTTCGAAGGTGAGGAGCGTGAAAGTTATTTTACGGGACAGGAAGACATAATGAACAAGAAACAGGCCAGCAAAATGGTACAAAACTTTTTAATTATATATAGAAAGAACCATATGGAAACATTGGCGAAACACGAAATTTTAGCTTACATGAAAACCGGCCAATCCAGTCAAGAAACATACCGAGACCTGACCCAACCAAAAAAAGATGGCGGTATCTATGATTATGCGGCGAGTTACATTCCTTATCTAAAAGAACTCTCACAATCCTGGAGGCCAATCTTCCAAGATGCCCTAACAGATGAATTACTTCGAAAAGTATTCGAAGACGAATATTGGAAGGTTGTCGCCAGTGGGTGTAGAGCTTTCAATAAACTAATTGAAAAAGTTAAATTGTCTAGACAAGACACCGTAAATTTATTAACCGTCGAGCCACTATCCAAGTGGGAGAAGCTTGCAGAAAGAATTATTGAATACGAAAAGAATAGTTAACAAAGTATATTCCAATCGTTAAATGTCCCCTGAAACGCTTTCTTTAATGAAGGCGTTTTTGTTAATTTTTTAAATTTCTAAAAACTTGTTTTTTTGCTTTTTCCATCTGGTCAGCGAACTC
>JACQCW010000008.1 GCA_016201425.1 Candidatus Vogelbacteria bacterium
AATAAAAACCTCATCCGCAATATCCAAAAACTTTTTAACTAACTTAATTTTGGTCTCAAATTTTGCTCCACCTAAAATAAATAAAAATGGATGTTCAGGTTTAAACAACTTCGATAAATTTGTAACTTCTGACTCAAAGAGAAGCCCGGCATAGCTAGGCAAGCACTTCGAAATCGAGACTATCGACGCATGCCTTCTATGAGACACCGAAAATGCGTCGTTAACATACATATCACCGAGACTCGCTAGTTCTTGAGCGAAGGTAAAATCGTTTGATATTTCTCTTGGATCTTGTCTTAAGTTTTCTAACATCACAACATCACCATTTTGCAAATCTGAAATCTTTTCTTTAAGCGAATCATCCACCTTGATTGGTAAAAGTGGCACCTTTAAATAATCCGCGACTGGCCTGAGCGTCTCGATGCCTAGCTCACCAGCGTGACTCAAGATGACCACCCTCGCCCCTATCTTTTTCAAATAATTGAGTGTCGGCATTGATGCTCTAATTCTATAATCATCAAAGACCGCACCATTCTTAATTGGTACGTTCAGATCGAGTCGGAGCAGAACTCTTTTCCCGGTGATATCTCCGGCCTCTTTAATACCTCTAAAGCTCATTGGTAATTCTGATTATCTCTCCAAATTTGCCTGCGCTCAAACTTGCCCGTCCAACAAGAAACCCGTTTATAGACCCATCCCTTAAATATTCGCTGCAATTCTTAGAGTCAACAGAACCTCCATACAAAACCGGCACCTTTATTCCAATATTTCGACCGTATATTTCTGAAACTACTTTCCTAATGAATATCGCGGCCTGTGATACGTCATCTGAGGTCGCGGGTCTCGCCGCATCCTTACCGATCGCCCAAATAGGCTCATACGCCACAATTAAATTTCTTAACAAATCTTTCTTAATTCTACTAAGATCCGCAACAAGCTGGTTTTTTATAAAATTCAAATAGTCTCCGGACTCATCATGTAGTGATTCCCCAACACACAAAATTACTTTCAACTTTTTTAATAAAGCAGATTTTATCTTTTCGTTAATAGATTGATCAGTCTCGCCCATAGTTCTACGCTCTGAGTGTCCAAGAATAACATACTGCATTCTTTAACCAGACTAAAACCATATAAAAAAATAGACGGGCAAGCAACTACAACATTAATATTTTTATACTTGCTCGCCTCGGCCGATATTGACAGGTAGAGATCTTTTGCCTCTTCGTAAGTCAACGGGTTCATCTTCCAATTTCCCACTATTATTTTCTTTATTCTTAACATGGAGATATCTTATCACTTATTGTGTTTCCTGCCAGCTATTTATGTTCCAACCTCCTGAGGGTCCACTCGAAAAATTCTCGTTCGCAAGACCACTATCATAATTCACGACTGAGCCATTATCAAAAACCACCTTATTGCCAACCACCTCTTTGAGCATCGCATTATTATTCATATGCACGGTTCCTTTTTGGGCGTTTAAAATCACGGCACCAGCGTTATTCGATACATCAATTGCGTAAGACCCGTTGCAGCTGGCACTTGTAGGGCAATCACTTGTTGTTATCGCCATTATATAACTGCCAGTCTGACCCGAACCAGAGAAACTAGAATTATTAGAGATTAAAATATTACCGTCAGCAATAAGTATTCCGCTATTTGAATCGTAAGTAGAGGGTAAGGTTGTTGAAGCACCGTTATTCATTGTTATGCTTCCCGTAACCCAAATTGCGCCAGTCATTGTTAAAACTTTTTTTCCATCAATAACCAAATTTCCAACTATTTTTTTAGGCCCAAGAGAAATTGACGAAGTTGCTGTATAGTCACCATTAAGGGTACCGCCTGCTGCCGCGTCGTTTTTCCAGCGCGTAATATCAAGATCTGAAACAGGCATACTTACCGGATCTGGTATCACTTTTGAACTATTGCATGATTTATTATTGCCAGAGCCAGTATGGCAATACAAATTTCCAGCAACAGTTGAATTGGTAACATTGTACGCCGTAGCATCACCAACTCCGGAGGCACCAACGACCACATTATCAATCTTACTTCCTGCAGAAGTGCTGCTCGCTGAAATCGCGCTACCTGTAATTTTCACCCCGTTCGCACCCAGAACCGGACCGTTGGCAAAAACATTTCCATTTATTGTTACATTATTATTGAGCACGAGGCCGTCTTGACCAGACTGTATTCCATAATGAAACGATACTCCTGTGCCGGCTTTCAGCACCAAATTAATTTTTCTAACCAATCCAGTATTATTTGCCGAGACACTTATAGTCTTAGTATTTGTTGAACTAACCACCGAAACATTCGTAGACGATCCATCAAGTGCAATTGTTCCATTAGCCGGAATTTGTTTGTTATTTTTGATTCTATAAATAGCGTCCTCTACACCAGACTCAGCAGCAAAATAACTTTTGCGCGACGTGAGGAAATCACGAGTTATATTAGCTTGACGTAATATTGAATCTGAAATACCCACAATAAATGTCGTCGATAGAAATAGGAAAAGAACTACAGCCATAAGGAGTGCCTGTCCACTTTGTCTATTTGCTACTTTCTTCTTTTTTATTCTACCCATAATTATTTGTACGATCCTCTTAAAATTACTGTTGAATAATAATTGGAGTATCGTAGAACTTTACCTTTTGTTTCACCAAGTTGCATCTCCACTTTCACAGCTTTCGACCCACCTGTATCGATAAGGTAAAAGACAAGACTCCTAACAGTGACACCTGCCGGTAACAGCGACCCAAGATCCGCGCCATTTTGCCATATATGGAGAACAGAATTTGTTACAGAAAACTTTAGACTGGCATTGTTACCATTCGAGTCAACTTGATTAAGAAACAAAACTCCGGGGTTGGTACCTAGTACACTCTGAATCGTGTCAACGCTCGCCGCAGCCCGTATCTCTCTCGTGACTCTCTCCATTGAATCAATCGCCGCAGAATCTAAATCCCTTATGATCTTCAACTGACCATATGATCTACTAATAGAGAGAACGGAATTAGAGAACACCAAAAGTATTACCGCCAAAACAGAGACATAAATGATCAATTCAACAAATGTAAATCCACGCTTCATGATTTAGTTACTAAAAAGATTAGTTATATAGGCACTGATGGACTTCGTCGTCGTACTTTGACCATTTCGATAGGCAACGGCCACGACAAGCTTCTTTGTTCCAGGGTCTAGCGTACCAGAAGCCGAAATGTCATCGTTAGAATTTCTATACACATTACTCAGGGTAAAGGTCCGATCAAAAATACCGTCTACATATTTTTTTGTTGTTGTGGCTGTCCACGAAGAATTTACGAAAGCCAGACGGTACGTTGAATCAACAGTTAAGCCCGAAATTTTACTAGACCACCCAGTATCACGTAAAAGCTTTACCGCCTCCACTCCCTCTTCAAGAAGAAGAGAGGCCTGTACATCATATTTATGTAGAAGACCAAATTTCAAATAATAGCCGTACGTCCGAATGAGTGCAAAAATTCCCACCATAACAATCGCCAATCCGACAATCACCTCAATTATACCCGCCCCTTTTTTTTTATTCTTGTTTGTCATTGGGATATTCCATTACTCGAAATAGTCACTTGTTTTGATGTAGCTCCTGATCCTACCAACGAAATTACAACTGTCCCCGGTTCAGATGTCGCGCCAGTAAGTCGGTCAAAAAAAACATTGTCTCCACCCCCAGTCAATGTAATCGAACTAATACTAGCCACCGGACCAACTGACACTATCTCGTTGGTTACAACATTAGAAATGTATGAATCTCCTGCAAATAAAATTGCTTTAGTTGATTCAAAATGGACGCCATATCTCTGATCATTCTTAGATGAAACCGTATCTGACCTTGCCCTACTTAATAACGAGACAATTTTCTCGGCGTCCTTACTGAGTGCAATTGCCTGGTTGAACCTAGAAAAAGCTGTGACAATTATTGTGGCAATTATCAACAATAATGCCGTGACAATAGTTATCTCGATCAACGTAAATCCTTTTTTCATTATATGGCTTCGGTTATGGAATATATCGGCTGTATAATGGAAATTGCAAAAAACCCGACAAAGAGACCGATTATTATCATCAAGATCGGTTCAATTATTGTGGACATATCTTTAGTAATTGCCTCAACCTCATTCTCAAAAAAAGTTGCGACATTGGCGAGCATCTCAGGAAGTTTACCAGTTTCTTCCCCAACCTCAGTTAATTCGCCAACAAGTATAGGAAAGAGTTTTTCGTCGCGCTGAAAAAATCCCGACAGAGAGTCACCCTTTTGAACTCCCTCCCTGGCCTTGACCAAAACTTCTTTGTAATAAGAATTCTGTAAAACCTTCTCTGTAATATCGAGAGACTTCAGCATATTAACACCCGAGCCTATCAGAGACGACAGCGTTCGAGCCATGGTCGCCGAATTAATCTCTTTTACAATACCCGAAATAAATGGCACGTGTAAAAGCAAATAATCAATTAATCTTTTACCCCTCTTGGTTCTTGCGGACCAATACAAAAAAGATATAAACAAAAAAAATAGCACCAAGGTAGCACCCCAATAGTTCGACAAAACGTCGCTCAGGGCGATAATCGTTCTGGTCGAGAGGGGCAGCTGCACATTAAACTCTTTGAAAGTTGATACGAGGGTTGGTACAACAAATGTCAACATAAGAAAACCAATCGCAAACATAGCGGTGAGAATAACCCCAGGATACGCCAGAGCGCCTTTAATTTTCCTGCGTAACATATAGGTCTTTTCCATCTGTTCCCCAACAATTTTTAATGACTGGGGTAGGTTACCAGACTCCTCGCCCGCCGCAACCATAGCCACAAAAACCGGTGAAAAAACTTTAGAATGTTGCGACATCGCTACGCTCAAACTCTTTCCATCTGCAATATTTTGAATCAACTGACCAATAATCCTTTTAAACTTTACGTTTCTTGTCTGTCTCCCAAGAACGTCAAGTGAACGCGACAACGATAAACCAGCAAAAAGCATGGCACTTAAGTTGTTGGCAAATGTAACGAGATCATGCAATTTGACTATTACCACCAGCTCGTTAATCCTGTCAAAATCGAACCACTTACTAACCACAGCAACAGCAGAAACCAAAATAAGCCCCTGATCTCTCATTTGCCTAGAGAGATGAAACTTGTCTGTGGCTTCAATCTCTCCTTCTATAAATTTTTCTTCACCAGGCCTATGAGCCTTATACTTAAAATTCATTCTTTATTTTACTCGTTGGCTACACGCAGTACCTCTTCTATCGTCGTAAGACCACTCGCAGCTTGAAAAATACCATCTTCAATAAGAGTCATCATCCCTTCTCGGCGTGCCTCCAATTCTATCTCGTCACTTGAAGCCCGCTTAATTATTAATTCTTTTATTGGCGCTGTAACATTCAAAATTTCGTGGATTGCAATTCGGCTAGAATACCCACTGGGACAAACATCCGATGCCTTAGGTTTGTAAAAGGAAATTGTCTCAAAAGTGTCCTCCGGTTTAACAATCTTTTCTTCTTTCAAAACATTCAAAACTCTTACGAGGTCCACTTTTCCCTCCAGGGCCTTAAGTTCTGCTTTACTTAAAAAGTATTTCTCACCATTGCTGCACAATTTCCTAACAAGTCTCTGGGCAATAACAACATTAATAGTTGACACCAATAAAAAAGGTTCTCCGCCCATATCGACAAATCTTGGTATAGCGCCAGCTGCCGAATTGGTGTGTAGAGTCGTCACAACCAAGTGACCAGTGAGCGCCGCATTAATAGCTAAATTCGCGGTTTCTTTATCTCTTATCTCCCCAACCATCACAATGTCAGGATCTTGTCTCAACAATGAACGTAAACCGGAAGCAAAAGTTAGGCCGATTTCTGGCTTAACCTGCGTTTGATTAATACGTGGCATTTGATATTCCACAGGATCTTCCACAGTTGAAATGTTAACCTCGGGCTTGTTTAGTAAATCCAAAACCGTATAGAGTGTGGTACTTTTGCCAGATCCAGTCGGGCCCGTAACCAAAATCATACCGACAGTTTGTCGCATGGCCCGATGTAATGCCTCCAACCCTGCACCGTGGAATCCTAAAGACTCAAGCGTGTAGCCTTTGGAATCCTCAGGAAGTAATCTCATAACAATCTTCTCACCAAAATATGTTGGCAAAATTGAAACTCGAAACGAAACATTGACACCCAAAGCTCCACCAGATTCAATTTTAAAACGTCCATCCTGGGGTAAACGTTTTTCGTCCAAGCGAAGTTGTGAGAGAACTTTTATTCTCGCTGTCATTCCAGGCGCAGCTTTCTTTGGCAAGACCATTGCATCGTGCAGGATTCCATCAATCCTATATCTAATCAAAACATCTCTTTCAAATGGTTCAATGTGAATATCCGAGGCCTTCTGTGTTATAGCATGACTAAGAAGCGTATCCACTATCCTAACAATTGGAAGGTCTTCCGCCATCTTTCTTAGCTCGCCCTCTTTCTCAACTGAAGACTGATCAGGCTCCTTTAGTCCAGCCGCCTCCTTGCTTATAATATCTCCAAACTCTGCCTTTAAACTTTTTTGATATTGAAGCAATGCGTAACGTATCGACTCTTTATTGGTCAACCGAGGCAAGATCTTTAAACCCGCCTTTTTCTTGATAAACTCGACCGCAATGAGATCATCCGGATCAAGCATCGCAACCTCGAGCCCACCCTCACCTTTCTTAAATGCAACAATATTGTGCTTTCGTGCGATTGGCTCAGGAATTATCGATAAAACAAGTGGATCAATCCTGTCGCCCTGTAAATCAACAACAGGAATGCCCAAAGAATGCCCCTTAATAAAGTTTAGATCCTCTTCTGTTAATTTACCAGCATCAACCAGTATTTGAGAAACAGTCTTCTTGGGATCTTTTTTAGCTTCTTCTGTCGCCTCCTCCATGTCCTTTTTTGACACAAGACCGTACTCAAGAATAAAGTCAGTTAGTATTTTAGGATCCATAGTAAAATTATACCATAAATAATTTTGCGAAAGTGGCATAAATTGTGTACTATTTAGTTCACATGGCAGACGCAAAAATAGAATCCAAAACAAACATAGATACACTAAGAACAGCCCTTAACAACAAAGAATTTTTGAACTATCTAGCCAAGGCCCCGGATCAAACTCTGGTTGATCCAACTAAACCAGAAACGGTAAAAAAACAGTGGGAACTTTTTCAGCTAGATAAAGCCGTTTATTCAAACTTAAAAGAGATATACTCAACAAAACAAAACAAAAGCAAGGGATTAGTCAAAAGAAGTCTCAGTTTTTTAGAAAAGCTGAACGTTAATAATTTTGAATGGACGCCGCTCGAGCCTGTAGAAAAGTTTACCGGCAATTCAAGATGGGAATCACTTCTCCTCGGCACCGCGAGACTTGAAAGATACCTTGGCCAGGGAGCTATACGTGCATACGATGTCATGCGTCTTGCCGCAAGAAGCGTCGCAACAGCTGGAAAGGATATACTGAGCCACGACAGAGAGATAGGAGTCCGATCGCGTCACCAAGCAGAAAAGGCGGGAGTTTCAGAAACATCAAATGTCGCTACTGTGCCAAAACAAGAATTTGAATGGACTAAAATTACCGAAACAGCAGAAGAAACAAAAGGGTCCAAGACAAAGACAGAATCTATAATGCTAATTGCTAATAGGTTAAAAAAGAAGCTGGAACATGCAGCCATAAGAACATACGATGCCGCACGGTTTGTTGTAACCAAAACAGGTTCTGTAGCCAGCAGTGTGGGGCAAGTAACAAAAAAATCTCTTCACAAGATTCCATCACTAAACCTAAGTCGTGCCCCAAAACAGATGATCGAAAACGAAAGGTTATTGAAAACTAGATTCGACCTTGATCCAAATTCTGCCGCAGAGTCGTTAAAAATTGTTAGAGAAAAGTTAGCAAAAATTACTGAGGCAAAAAAGGGACGAAAAGAGATGGAAGATCAGCTAAACACACTACGAGAAGATATTTTTGACCAAAATTTTATGCCGGCTACGCTGGCCGCCGAAGCAATCAGAAATAAAATCAACTCGAACTTCAAGGAACTAATTGGCGAAATTAAAAAAGATCCCGATACGGTAGAAAAAATTGTTGAAGTGATAGACAATGTAGACAAAGTAATCTCGGCACACTTAGATGGAACATTTGATTATGTAGAAGGTATCGACCTAACAAAAATTGATACATGGGCAAACAATAAATTAGAGGCCCGCGCCAGATATGTTTTGGGGGAAGCGATCGAAAAGATCGCGATTGAAACAGAAGATGATCCATTAGCTAAACTTGAAGAAAGTGTCTCCCCTTTCATTACGGGTAGTCAAACAACCAGAAATTTCTTCGTTAAAGGATTAAGGGATCTAATCAACGAGAAAAAACTAGATAACGACAAACTGACTCTTCTAAAAATGCTTCTGACAAAACTTGAACTGGAGGTGATCGAAAAAGAAATAACTGCCCCAAAAACTTGGGCAGAAAAAACCCGCGCACATATCGATAAAGCTTTTTCCTAAATCCATTATAAATATGAAGGAAGAGTTACAAAAACTTATAACTGATGGTCAATTGGACAGCGCCTTTAATCTGTTTAAGGAGCACTTTGCTAAAGACCAAACAACTGGCGAACCCGGCCAAATATTAACACACCTTTTTGAGGCCTACATCAACTCTATAAATTCGGTCAACAAAGAAGAAGAGATCGCTCTTGAAGATGTTCACAAAGTCCTTAGTGAACTAAAAAAGGCAGACGAAGACTCAGCCAAAAGAACTGCCCTCGAAAAAGCTAAAGAGGTTATCTAGCCGTTATTGAAGTTGCCTGTCCCGCAGAGTTATAACAAGTAAATGTTTTTCCTACAATCTCGCAGTATGTTGTACATAAGCCACTCGTTCCAGATGAATTTATTTTAGAGATAATTTGTCCTGGCGCACTGCAACCGAAAGTGACCGGTCTTTGAACTGTTGGCTCAACCCACAAATAGTCAACATTGTTGTCTCGTATTGCAGATCTGATGGTGTCGTCAACACTGATAGTTGTAATATTTGTTGGTGTTCCAGGTGGAGGGGTAGTCGAAACACACGTTGTAACACCATTAGGATCAATAGATTTAATATACTCTCCGGGTAAAGTACACGGGTCTGCTGTAAAATCATGGCTAATAACTCCTCCGCTCGCTCCCCCAGCACCAAAGAACGTAACAGGATTTCCATTACTGTCTTTGAATATTATGTTTGCCCCCTGTGTGAGAGTTTGAATGTACGTTCTGTTATCAACCGTATCTTGTCCAACTGGACCTACTGAACCTTGTGGGCCCACTGGTCCCACAGGGCCAACAAGACTTTGACCAATTGGTCCCTGCGGCCCGGGAATAGTAGAGGCTAGCCCGATACTTCCGATCGAACCTTGGATACCCGCCGCCCCTTGAGGACCAACGAAGTGGCGCCGACCATCAAGACCCACGGCCAGACAACTTGTTTGAAGATGACTTATAGGATCACGGAAGCAAAAAAGATTGGCCCTAACGGTACCGTCTACATCAAGTGCTGAGTTGGGTACATGTACATCAAAGTAACTGCCGACGCCCACACTATTCTCTATAATAGCCCTTGTACCCGAGTTTAGAAAATCAAATAAAATATTAAGTGATCCATTCTTAATCTGCCTATCAGGCCCAGTATTTAGTGGTGGTGAAACAGGATTTACCGGAGCAGGGCTAGCAGGATCTTGCCACGCCAAAAATACTTTTGGCAAAATCAAAAAGAAAAAAAGAGAGAACGCTGCCAACAAAAAAAGTGAGTTGATTCTTGTTTCCTTCATTATACTAACTTTAAATCGTTATGCTATTTGAACCACAAGTAATAGTTCTACTATTAAGGTCGATGGTACAAGCTGGCGGAACAGACTTACAAGTTACCGAGCCATCTGCACCTACAGACGCAATGCCTCCGCCCGTACAAGTACCGGTAACTCTTCTCTGATACATATTTGTATTCACCCTAATATCTCGTGAGCTGCCACTACCTCCAACTAGTATTGAATTATCATCGGATTGAATTTCCGTGATCACGTTCGGCCCACTAGCTGTATTTGTTGGTACAACCAAACAACTAGGTACGCCGTCGGCATTGATACTTGTGATCGCCTGATTACCACTACAAGAAATTACTTTGGATAAGGCACTAATTGTACCATTGATTGAAATAGGACTGCTTGGAGACATCGAAATACCTGTACCAGCGGCAAGTGAGGTAATCCCAGGAACACTGGAGGTCGAGGGTAGACACTGTCCAGCAGGCCCTCTTGGGCCGATCGGCCCCTGTGGTCCGGCAGGACCAACCGGACCTTGTGGTCCAGTGGCGCCTTGGGGACCCTGTGGTCCGGATAGTCCAACCGGACCTTGTGGCCCGGCAGGACCCTGTGGTCCAACCGGGCCCGGATCACAAACAGGTGGTACACTTATTGATTCAAGTAGGCAACCATTTGTCATTGTGTTACCAGTTAACGGATCTCTCAGACAAAAATTATTTGCTAAAACATTCCCGTCCACATCAACCATCTCAACTGGAGAGTGAATAGTAAACCAGTTACCGACCCCTAATTTAGAGACGATCTTTGCAATCCCGTTAACCCTGAAATTACCGCCAATCTGAAGTGATCCGTCTTTGGTTTGAGTTTTGCCGCCTACGTTAATTGGTTCAAGAGTATTGCCATCTGTGGGTAATGCTACTGGAGCTTGCCACAATGCCAAAGCCACATATGGAACCAATGCAATGCTGATAATTGAGATAAGAGCTTTATACATGACACAATTATACATTAGTCAACAAACTATAAACAATCCGCTCAGTGTATAAACTATTTGCCCTTAACGCCTGCAGTGATAACATCCCTAAACTGCTGCCAGCTACCAACACATTCAAAATCTGTTGACTGTATTTGCCGCCAGTCGCTCCCTGTATATCCAGTAGTCGTAGTAACGGTTGGCGGTTTATTATACACCCACTTACCATTAATAAACTGGAACATGCCGCCCAAATAATCCCAACCCCCTTTCGTATTCTTTACAAATTTTGACTGACTGTAACCTGGCTCCCCACCATGGTAAGTTCCATCCCAATCAGTATACCCATTTTGTCTCTGATCCGTGCAATTATACCTGTACTTATAAAGCGGATCATTTGAACCAAACCATCCCCAAGCAGTAATATCACTAAATCCAGTGTTTTGACAATAATATTCTATATATGGATCTGACCCATGATCTCTGCCCTTATAGACATAGCCGTAATCCGAGAGAGCCCTACTACCCGAACATAAACCTGACACTGTTTGATCAACGTAACCACCTGAGAACCCATTGCAACTACTATAAGGGTCCGCACTGTCGCATCCGGTCATATTACCGTATCCGGAAGGATAATACTGCACATAGCCATTAGGCAGAGTATTTGAGAATGCAACTACCGTTTGCCAACCGTGACATGAAATGTAGCCCACACCGCCAGACAAACCACTAGTGCAATCACTTCCCGGAGTTCCATAGGCCACAGGACAATACAACTGGTTATGCCATCCAACCTGTTGCCAAACTTGCGTCGCTTCAGGATCGTACCAATAAGCCCCAGCTGACGTACCAGAACCATATGTGCCCAAAGCCATCCAATCCCAATTAAACTTCTGACTAGTATAAGCAGTACTGGTACTAGTATGAGAACCATACCCCTGAAATTGCCAATCTTCTGACTTATGTCTCATACATAACTCGTTCGGCCAGAGCGATCCCTTTACATCAAGTGACGATGCCCCGGGATCACCCCGAGGTGTCTCGGTGCCAATACCCACTTTCATAGATGCATTGACATTGTAAATTGCATTGTTGACTGGGTTAATATCCCAATAGTCTCTAATCTTATCCTTTGTTGAAAAACAGTTGTTACCCTTCTCGTCGCAGTATTTGGCGGCTCCTAGATTACCCTTAACAAGGAGTTGGAGGGAGTTTTGATGATGGCCAGATGAATCATCAGAATTATTGCCCCACCTCGCAGGATCTATTCCCACTCCCACTATTCCAATACCATCCGCACTCATACCACTTGTAGGAATTGCCCAAACATCGTTCAAAAGTGATGAGCCAGCATTTCCACCAAGAATAAACATTCCGAGTGTAGCATCACCGACAGCCGAAAAAGATGACCTTGGCGACCATGCCGGGTTAGATCTTTTGATCCATCCTTCGCTATCATTATATGTCCATATATCATTGTACATTGTCGTACCCAAATTCCCGCCTCCGCCACCCATTACCCAAATTCTGCCATCATAGACGAAGGAAGCCTGTTCCCAACGGGCAGGCCAAGGTGCATTAGTTGAAATAGAAAAGTTATTAACATCATCGTATGTAACTATATTATTATTCCGTCAGAAGATGACCAAAAACCTTTATAAATACAATTCGAACTAAAACAAGTATCAGCTGCTGTTCCTCCAATTACCCACATTTGACCATCAAAAACAACTGAGGAGTGACCCTCACGTGGTTCCCATTGTGCTTTATCAGTTACCAGAGTCCAGTCGCGACCATTCGACGAAGACCAGACGTCGTTATAATCAATAACGTTATGACCGTTACTATCAGAGTGAATGCCTGCCCCACCAAAAACCCAAATTTTATTATTAAATACCAAAGATGTATGGTAGTGACGACCGCCCCACGGTGCATAATCCTCCAATACCCAATTTTTGCCATCTGCCGAAGACCAAACGTCATTAAGTTCTGCATTATTACTGTTCACCCCTCCCATTACCCAAATCCGATTGTTAAAGAAGACCGAAGAAAACGAACTTCTATTTCCCCAAGCAGCACCGGATGTTTGTTCCGTCCAAACAAGCGAATTAATATCATACTTCGTACCAGGGATAGTCACGCCGCCACTAGCATTACTGTTACCAAACCTCACCATCCCCACATCTGTTTGTAGCGCATAGCCACCTATTCCAGTAGAACTGAATGACCCACCGATGCCTCCTTGTCCTGAGGCTTTGCCTGAGATCGCCTGACCGTTAGTACCAGAGA
>JACQCW010000079.1 GCA_016201425.1 Candidatus Vogelbacteria bacterium
AACAACCACGGAGGATTCTCGGGAGGTCAACAGCGCAGGCAAATGTTCCAGGGCAACTGGAAATGCTCGAGCTGTAACGCCGATATCACACAGCTTCCGTTCGAACCAGATCCAGCCCGATTGAATCAGCTTCTCTGCAGAGACTGTCACAAGCAAAAGGGTTCTTATAAGGGCGGTAGATAATATCTGAAAACAAAAACACCACAAGCATTTGCTCGTGGTGTTTTTATGATTTCAAATTTCTCAAAAACTTATTAAAATCATCTACAGTCAAGAATCCCTTCATCTTATATAGATCATCTCCCGACTTATAAACACCTGGATACGTAGTCCTCGCGGAAGTTAAACCTGCGGACTTAATCATTGAAATTGCCAAATTGTTATAGTGGCCAAACGGATACGCAAATGATTTGATTTGAATACCTAATCGCTTTTCTAATTCCAACTTTTCTCCAAGTATCTCTCGACGCATAACAACTGGATCAGTAACGCGCATCAAATATGGATGAGTTAATGTATGATCACCTATCTCCATGCCCGCGGCTAACATCTCCTTGATTTGTGACCATGTCAGGAAATGTTTTGCACCAATATCTAAAGGTCTAGAATAAATATAAAATATCGCCTTGAAGTCATACTTCTGAATAAGAGGAAAAGCATACTTATACTGATTCTCCCACCCATCATCGAAAGATATAACAATTGGTTTATTGGGCAGGCGTAAATTACCGTTTAAATATTCAACCAAATCTCGTGGATATACCGTATGATAACCATTATTTTTTAAATATTCAAACTGTCTATCTAGTGCTTTCGGCGTAATATCATATGCATCTTGAATTGCAGTCTCATTTGTTATATGGGGTCTTACACTGTGATAAATCAAAAAAGGTATCCCAATTTGATTATTGGCAAATCTATTAGCCAACCTCTCGAGACTCGCAGAATTTTCAGTCTGTTCAGTATTTTCTTCCCTATAAACCGACAGCAATAAGACCGATATGATAAAAAACACAAAAGTTCCAAGAATCAATTTAAGTGAATTACTTTGCAACATGAAGAATTTTTAAATAATACTACTTTTTATACTCATCTACAAAGCGAAAACCCCGACCGGCTTAGGCCGGTCGGGGTTATGATTACCTCCTTAATACCACTATTTCCATTTTGCGAGTGCACTCTCGTCTGGAAACAACTTGTTGAAACTCTCAACAAATCCCCGAATTGCCGGATTCGTAACAGTATTTGCCGAATGAACGTAAATCTTCCTCGGCCAGTACTTGAGAGTCTGTTCAAGCAGGCATCGACCCGCCATTGTCTTCACAATGTCGTACCCCTCGATCACTTCGCCCAAGTCGTTATCGAAGCTCATCTCGTCGATCACCTCGGTGTTCGACTCGAGCAGCATCCAGAACTCTTGCGAATTGTGAACATGAATCCAACCCAGAGGGGCTGGCCTGTATCCAGTATGATTGTCATCCAACCAAATCCTGATTCCCATGGTCATTATCCTTTCAGTTTACTTGATCTTCAGAATCTTCTTCTGCACGTCGTCGAGCTTAGTCAAAGCTCTTGCCTTCGCCTTGCTGATATACCAGTTGCTGAGCCGACCATCAGCCGCATCGCAAAGTAGCATAGCCTCATCAGGGCCAAGCTTAGCACGAATCTTCTTCAACAATGCCTCCAAGAATCGCTCTTCACTATCGCCCTTATTATCGAGGTTGAAGAGAATCTGCTCCTCGGCTGTCAACTTCCACTGAGCCTTGTGGAACTCCTCTTGCCGTGTCCTCTCAAGGCCCCACTTGAAACCAAATTGGGTACCGATCCCAGTAATCTCTTCGATCTTGTAGTCACTCGGCTTGAGGCCAGAGAGTCCCTTGATGTAATCTACGTACTCTAGAGCGTCCTTGCGTGATAGAAAAGCCTTCTTCCCACGCTGAATAGCGCAGATCGTAATCACCTCTTCTCCACGAAGAAACGCCAGAACAGGATTCCGCTTGAGTAGAAACCTCGGCAGAGGGGCATGGCCAGAGAACTTGGTTCCCGACCAGATATGCTTCTTTGCATCAGGCGAGATTTCGCACCAGTACGGCTGACCGCTCAGAACTAGACCCTAGATACCACACTGCTCAATCTGCTTCTGACACCATTCCCATCCATTCTTGAGCCTATTATAATTATAAGCCCGGGCCCGCATGAAGCCAGCCCACCGAGGCTTCGTCTCATGTAGCGTAAAGCCAGCAGGCGCGCCAGTCTTCTCATCCTTCCAATTCTGAAATAGGCCAAAGATCGAAGTTTACCGGTCATATTATCATCCATTTCAGCTCCTTCTCCCAAAATGGGAACTTGTCGTTGTTTTAGTTCGAATTGTTTAAAACTCAACGTTCTTTTACCTAGCAAGTGTACACTACTTAAGGCTTCCTGTCAAGTAAATTACTTAACACTATAGACATTGAATGGGAGAATGTCGTGAATTATCACACCCATCACGGCGCCGATTAAGTGTGGCCAATGCGGAAAAGAAGTACTGCCTCTAAAAATTGCGAGATTGACAATCCCCACTCCTAAAAAGGTGGGGTTATTTTTTTAATTTTCGGTAAACTGTATTAATCTCGGCTAGAGTATCACCTATCTCTGCTTCGGTCATAATTCTACGAGACTCACCATAGTGATCCAAGTCACCAATTCGTATATTCGGGATAATATGATAATGCAAGTGGGCAATACTTTTGTTTGAGATATCGCCATCGCGAACAAGGATCGATGAGCTTGTGTAACCCAACTCTCCCATCATTTCCATACCAATCTTTAATAATTTTGAAATGTCACCCTGCTCTGTGTCACTTAAATCCAAAAAGGAAACAACATGCTTATGTGGAATAACCAATAGATGGTGTTTGTGATAAGGAGCCAAAGAGTAGGTCATAAAAGCCTCATCATTTTCCAAAATTATTCTCTGAGTTGAATCACAAAAAGGACACTCCTTCATATCCTTCAAAAAATCTTTGTATAGCATTAGAAGATATTAGTGAGTATCATAGATCAACTATCTATACCGCTGCCGCCTCTTCCGCCATAGACAACAACTCATCATTTTTCAACTCAATTTTTCCATCCTGATCGACGCGCACGAGACCAAAATCCTTAAGAGCTCCAAGAACTACTTCTTCCTGAAGAGAAAGTTTTTCATGCTTAAAACTCGCGTTATTGCCAATTTTTATCATCAGCTCTAAATAATCTTGTGGAACCTGCCTCAAGTAATTGCCTTTCGAAAGGACACGATTGAATATGAAATCACAGATGTAATCAGACATCTTTTGTTCGGTAGGTATTTTATCGTTCGTAAGATGAGTTAGATCCCAAAGTATATCCATCACCTCTCCCATAACCACGCATTTATCTGTGAGATTATGAATTAGATAGTTCGGAAGCCCATATTTTTTTACCTCTTCTTCTATCACAGCAATCATATCGTGTGGTCTCGAACCAAATTTAAAGTATTCCTGCGAAGCGTTAAGTCCATGTTTTAAAAAGTCTGGAATAATGTTGCCCCGTTCATCCTTGGGTCTCAAATGTAAAACCACCTTTAATTTTTTCTTTTTTATAATTTTGGAAAGATCAGAAATAGTTTCGAATTCTGGTACGGCAAATTCGTCAATCACAACCAAAGATCCATTTAACACCTTGCCAATTGCGTCGATCGTAACTCTGGGTGTTTCGGGTACATAATAAAAATAATGTCCATTAGGTTCACCCCGAACAAACTTGTCCATAACTGTTGTAAAACCGTTTTGACTCAGTGACACGACACCCACCAAATCATGATCTTTTAAAATTTCCTTTATCTCCGTAAAATATCGTTCCGCCTCACTAACATTTTTTGTTAATTTCTCCGACGTTTTAATTGTCGGGCTATGCTTAATTTTTTCTCTCATAACGACATTGTAATCCCTAGTTGAAGTAAAGTAAACCCCAGATAATTAATCTGGGGTACACAAACTCACCTTCTCTTCCTTCTCTTTCCAGGTCGATAATCTCTTGCGAATGATTCAACAGCATTGATCGCGTATTCAAGTAGATTCTGCTTGAGACAAAGCTCATCGCAGAGCAACATCTTTCGGTAACCGATATCGTAGAGCCAAGCCAGTTCCAAGAAGTCAGCGCACGCAGGAACCTGCGGAGGCCAAATTCTATTTAGGTCAGGCGTCACGATCTTGCGGAGCCTCTCAGAGTCAATCATATCGACACTAGTGCCACCAGGATCAGCACCGAGCATCTTTCGAATATTCTTAACCATCTCCTGTTCGCGCCATCCTGGAGAAGGTATAACGGAGAGCATAATCCGTGAACCAACACAGGCTTCCGGATCCTTGCTAATGATCAACTCTAAGGCCTTGGCCATTAGATGCGGTTTAATCAATTCAACGTGCAAATCTCCTCGTGCAGCGACCAAAGTAAGATTGGGCCGCTTCACAAATTCGTTCGCGACATAATTAAGTCCAGCAAGATCTTCAATCTTAAGCCAAACTTCAGCATCTTTACCGACAAGTTTCAAGAACTCATCAACGTAGGCCTGATCACAGACGTAGGAGAGATAAAACTTCTTGAAACCAAACTTGACAATTTTCTTGATCTTCTCTTTTTCTTCGTCAATAAACATCGGTGGCAAAACCTTAAGGCTAGGATCAAGAATATGAACTGACTCACCCTTTTTGATCTTCCAACTAATACTTCCTGGCTTAAAGATCAACCGTCTTCCACTCTCCTCAAGACGATCTAGAACAGCAAAATCATTTTCTGCCTTGAAGTATACCCCGACACCGTTCGGATTATCCAGACTGATAGCGTGATTGAGAGTCAAATCAAGATAATTAGGGTTAAAATCTACCTTAACTACTCGAAGCTGTCGCCCCTTCACATCAAAATAGATCGGTACGACTCGCCCAAGCTTCTTTAGAGCCTCAAGCTCTTTATCGAGCTCGAAGTTATCAATCTGAGCGCTATTAAATCTAATACCGGAGAGACGTGTGTCGGTGGCAAACCTTTCAAAGTGTGGAAAGCTCGGACACAAGGTTGGATAAAGATCTATCTTTACCATGACCGACTCCCTTCAAAAATTATTCTCCGCGGAGGTCTATAAAACGAGACTTCCGCGGGATAAATTACTTAAATAGTTTACCAGGCTTTTTCTTCTTTGATGGAACGCGGAGTACCGACTTACCTCCATCGTCCGCCTTCTTCTCTGGGTCCTTATTTTCACTCTTCAGTGTGCCATCTTCATTACGATCAAGGGACTTGTAAACCGTTTTCCTCTGTGCAGGAGTCTGGCGCTTCATATCATCGATAAAATTATCGTTGCGATTAGTGACCTCAGCCAAAATTCCCAAGATCACATCAACGACGCGATCAGCCTCTTCCAAGACCTTCACATTCTTGAAGCCCAACAGGTCTACCCATTTCTCATAGATATTCTGATTGGTAGGATTAGTGTTCTCACGTCCAACATATAGAGGCTTCAAAACCATATATACAGCACACTTGTTTCGTAGCTCACTAAAAATTTCCTTGGCAGTCATGGCACGATCAAGCTTGACCCCAGAGACAACCTCGGCCTTCTTCACATCAACAGGATCATAAGGCAATTCATCTCCGATGAAAACGATGACAGGTTTCCTAATCGCCTTCGGGAACGAAAAGTTACGAGAATAGTATAGAGCAGCCTGTTCGTATGATTCACAAATTCCAGGTCCACCCTGCTTCTCAAACACAAGCTCCTTCAGTCTATCCTTCAAAGCAAGACCACTTCCAAATGGACGAACCTGCAGCGGATAACTGTCAGAGTAGACATCACCAATCGCACAAAAGCTAATCTCCATACTCTTGCCAAGATATGTTGGTGCCTCATTGGCAAGTAAACCAAGCTTGGCAAAGATCGGTTTCAACCAATCACCCATCGAACCAGTATGGTCTCCAACAACAATTAGTGGTGACTCACACTTTGTTTCAACAGACAGGACTCTTACATCGTCCAGCTTTTTGCCAGTATTAACGGCATCGGCATAACTTCTACCGGTGGTCTCCTCAAAATCCTTACGCGCGTCGGCAAAACTCTCACCTTTCCAATCACCTTCATCATAATCGCTACCTTCAGACATTAGGCACCTCCACTTCGACTACTCATCGAAGTTAATCAGAACTTTATTCTTCCTTATCTTCTTCATCGAGCCATGCGGGCAAGGGCTTCATTCCAGAAGCAGTTCTACCAAATGACGCCTTGCGAACCTCAACAATAACTTTAGTAAGGTCTTCCTGCTTTTTACCGTTCTTATACTCTTCCCAATTAGGACGGTTATTGACGTCTCGCACAATCAGTTTATAAACGAAATCGCACATCGGCCCTGGTACTTCATCAGGAACCTGTAGTTTAGCGACAGCCTCCTGGTTACCAGACAGGGCGTAGATCATGGTCTTGCCAAGACTGTACAAATCTGACTCAGGCACAAGCACTTTACCATCAAGTTGCTCCGGCGGAGCGTATTCCTTTGTCCACCCCATATTCTCATCGCCAGACTTTGGCTTAACCATCGCAAGACCGAAATCGATCAAAACAATCTGGTGTTCCTTCGGCACGATAATAATATTCTGAGGCTTGATGTCACCATGCACAACGCCGTGATAATGCATATACTTTAATACATGCAAAGTTCGCTCAGTAATCCACGCAACATGCTCTGGATCAAGCTTCCCAAACTTCTCGACCCACTGCTCGAGGGTTTTGCCATCAATGTAACTCATGATAAGAGCATACTTCCCATCAGATGTCGGTACGAGCGCCCTCATCGATGGGAGACAATGGTGTCTCAACTTCCGAGCCGTCTTATACTCTTCCTTGAGCACAAAGGCATATTCCTTTTTGACATTCGAACAGTCTTTCAGACAATCGATTGCCCCAGTCTCAATCTCTTTGACTTTATAGGTCTTACCGAACCCACCCTCGGCAATTAGTTTAACTACTTTATAACCGCCAATAACCTTGCCCACAAGGCTATCTTTAGACTCTTTCTTAGACATGTCACACCTCCTACGTTTTTAACATGTTATTGTAATGTCAAAGAACAAGCACCTATATACTTGTTTTATCTAAGAATGGGAACATTGTAAACTTGACGTAAGATGAGTCAATTATTTATATTTTAGATCTAGTTTTCGATTTATGGCTGGACAACTTTTATATCTAATGCTAGAATACATGTGTCTTGTGTTGGGTAATTGCGCTAGTTTTACTAGTGAGGAAAGTCCGAACACTTGTCGATCTTGTTCATTCAAGATCGACAGCCAAGTAGCGGGTAACGCCCGCCGTGAGCAATCATAGAGGTGCGAGCAGTGACGCTTATGTTCGAAAGAACAAAGAATCCAACTAGTTGGATTAACTCTTTGGGTAACAAGGAGATGAAACGGCCAAATCCTTACTTAAGTGCAAAGCCGTATTGCAAGAAAATCTTGCAAGGTGCCGCTTGAGCTGAATGGCGACATTTGGCCCAGATAAATAATTATCGTCCCACCACAGTGGGATACAGAATTCGGCTTATAGACACAAGATGGCAAAATGAAAAAGCTCCGGAATAAATCCCGGGGCCTTTTCTTTTAACAAAGCTTGCTGTCAAATTTTAAGGTCCTACTTTTTACTACCAGTAAGTGGGTCCACCTCGCACAATCCCGCAACGCAAGCCAACTCCTTTGATCCCTGTGTTCTGTCATCATATTCATAATGCATTAATTTTGAAAAATCAATCTTTGGGAACTTTTTGGCAAGTTCATTATATTTATCTTCAGTAATTTCCTCATACGGTGCTAACCTATAAATATGGTCATTTCGCGGCAAGAACGACAATCCTCCAACCATATCCCAATTCTCATAAACCCAGGACCCAACTTTTAGCCACTCATCACCGCCGACGGAAATTGTAACTGAGGGATTGTGTTCAGTAAAATTCTTCTTAACCATCATCCAGTAATCCAACTGGTCCAGCGCCGATAAATCATTTTTTACAATTGCCCCCCTTGGTGACGCAATCGGAAATTCTAGAACGAATGTGCTTGCATTCTTTTCATCTTGCCCGACCTCAGGTGAATACGGAACACCAATATCCTTAAGCATCATAAACAAGGGATTGTGACCTTCTACACGAACTCTGCGTATGTAGAACTTAGCATGTCTTGGATGACATCCGGATGCGCAATTGAACAATTGCGAACCCTGGCCAGATGGTTTAACACATGTCACCGCGGTTGATGGATTAATCCCAAACTTCTTGGAATATTTTTTGTTAGTTTCTACTGCCACATCTCGCAATTTTTGAAGTGTCTCTGGATTTCGAAGGGCCTTGCAATCCCAATGTCCGTCAATCGATACACCCAAGAGCGCCTCCTCCTCACAATTCTTCTTCCACTCCTTAGAAAGGTACGGAAAGTATGTCAAGGTAGCCTGATAGGTACCAAGTATGGCAGCGATCCGAACCTTCTCAATTAACGTCGACTCAGTATCATTAGACCTAGCGACAACCTGTGACAAATTGCAAAATTGCTTAGACCGCAAAATTATCTCCCCACATGGATTTATACCAGCAGTCTGCGCCTCATCCTTAAAGGTCGTCCACCTTCTGGCTGGTACCTGCTTCTCTAAGCTTCCACGATTATAAATACCTCGCTCACCCGATCCGGCCTTAACCAAATTACTCCACTCATCCAAGAATTGTGCCACAGTTGGCTTTTCATTATAAGCCACGGAGTTGTTTGCCATACTCCTCTCTGGGTGTGATAGATAAAACTGTCCGTTCTTAGCATCCCTCATCTCAATATCATCAAGCTCCGAAAGTGAAATAAGGGCGCTTCTCCTGACTCCGCCCATAACCACCACCTCACCAGTTTTACAAACGATATCATGTACGTCGAGTGTTGTTAGATGTCTCCCCTGCCTACTAAACATTTTGCCGCGGGAAAAATCTAAGAGTGCCTTAAGTGGCTCAGGGCCTGAAGCGCGGCCTCCCATTGTCTTTAATCGCGCACCCTGGGGTCTAATTTGAGAATAATCAAACATTATATCCTCACCATTAGACCAAGTGGTCAGACCCAAAACAAATGCATCCGCCCAACCCTCCTTACTATCTGCGATAATATGCGTCGGTACCTTCTTCCTTGTTTGGCGCCTGATAATAGGGAGGAGTTCGACGTTCTGTCTCTCCGCGGCAAAACCAATGCCAGTACCGCACATCAAAACATACATAATCTCTCCAAAATCCTGCCACTTCGTAGGTGAAATAAATGCACAATTATAAGCACAAACATTAGTCGCATCTGCCGCTGGTCCAGCTGCCCAAAGCAACCTCATTGAACCGAGAGACTTCATATCAAGCATATAATCTTTTATCTCCTTATATTCCTGGTCGGAAAGCTTTTTCCCAAGTTTAGATCTCATATAATCGTTATATCTAGAGATGGTTTCCTCCCATGTTTCGCGGCGCCCTTTTGCATCTAACCACTTAGAATATGAGCTGTAAAAAACATACTCCGAAAGTTGATTCTGAAAGTACTTCTGACTTTCCGTAACCGCTTGCCTAACGTTTGCCGGAACCATTCCGCCCCGCTGCCTCCTAGCTTCGGCTCTTTTCTCTCTATATAAGATATATGCCTTAGCAGTCTTAACAAAATCCATGAGAATCAATTCATTCTCTACAACATCCTGCACTTCTTCCACGGTCGGAATATATTCCTTATTACCGTCAGCAATCCTCAATATCTCCTTAACAACAGAATAGGCTACAAATCGTGGATCGTCGGGTTTCCCCTCTCCAGAAACGTTCATAGCCTTCTCAACAGCTCCAGATATCTTGGAAATATCAAAATCAATAATGCTTCCGTCTCGCTTCATAACCTTCTTCGGCATTCTTGCAGGTTCCCTTTTTGAAATTTTCCTTTCCTCTCCCATTTGTTGTTAAATTAATCTAATAATTTTTACTCGTATCTCTATTCTACAAAATTTAAAACGATCACCGACACAAAAGTAGTGGATAACTATAGAAAAAACAGCCGACAAAACAGAATAGAAAATATGTAAAACTGAGGTCAGTAAATAGCAATACTTTTCAATCGTTTTTAGTAGACTTTATGTGTGAAATCAGTAACCAAAGAGAAAATCCTCCAACCAAGTAACCAATGATGACATCACTTAAAAAGTGAACGTCGAGGTATAGCCGACTAAATCCGATCAGTATGACAAAAACAACCAAAAAACTAGCCAAAACTTTCCTATAAGGCATTTTAGGAAAAGAATTTAAAATTAAATAGCAAATGAATCCGTAAATAAATATCGCAGCTGCGGCATGTCCACTTGGCATGGATCCATTTACTTCTCCATACTTAATAGCTCCAATTGGCCTTGGTCTGTCAATAAAAATCTTAAGAATATAAACCAGCACTTCGTTAAGAACAAAAAAACTAATATAATATTTTAGAAACGACCTGTGTTTTTTCCAAAGCACAAATACCAAAAAAAGGAAAAGGAGAATTACAAATATAGGGCCGCCAAACTGGGTGATCAAATTAAAAACTTTCCCTCCGATGTTTGAATAGAAAGATAATATAAACGCCTCAGCGCGTAAATCGATCAAATTAAAATAATTTATCATGAATCAATTGTAGCATTGGTGTAAAATTTCCTAGCATTGACCGACACAAAACTTTATAGTAGGGTTGAATTAGAATTCGTATAAGTCGACAGAACTTTAACAAATTTTCGGGAGGTGATACATAGTGAAATTAAAAGACATAGTGATCAACCTATGGACTAAAATTCTAGTATATAAAGAATTGGCGATAAATCTATGGTGTGGCCTATTGATCCTAAACCTTGTCTGCAATCTTTACTGGGGAGGTGCAGCTGCCGCTATCAATATCTTCACCCTAATCGGTAGAAATCTTAAACTTTGTCTGGTACCAAAATTCTATCTGTACTACTTTGCCCTACCAGTAATCTGTTTGGTCTCAAACGTCTTCTGGTTTCACTTTGTATTAGAAGTAGCCCGCTGGCTAAGCAGGGTTCATTCAATTTTCAACTGGTCATGGCTTGGGATGAATATGAACCTCCTTCCACTACTTAAGAGATACCTTGGACCTGTCTTCATCCTCCTCTTGATGCTTAATCTACCAAGTATCACGGCGTGGGAAGAGGCGACCTTTAGAGTTGGTACAACAAATTGGCAAACAGGATTAGTGAATAGCATTCTGTTTGGGATGACCCACTGCATTATAGGCATTCCCGTCGGCGCAGGCATCGCACTTATAACTTTGGGTCTTTGGCTTACTTGGTGCTACCTGATGGCCGGACCAATATTCGTTGCCATAGATGTCCCACCAATGTTTGACGGACACGCATTTGCAACCATGAACCATACAACCTTCAACATGGTTGGATGCATAATGATGTTCTTATTTTTGATAAAAAAGCACCTGGAGGATTCGCGTTAGATGGGGGTCAGAAATGACCCCTTTTTTGCTGCGGCTTTTAATCCACAGTTTAACTATTGTACAATCGAATGCCTTGCTATAATTAACACATTAATAATAAGGATTATAAATTAACTAAAACATCATATGATGTGTGAAGGAGGAAAAAAGTGTTGCGGTGCTCATTGGCTAGGATGGGTACTTATATTAATAGGTGGGCTTAACTGGGGTCTGGTTGGCCTCTCAGGATTTCTTGGTGGCGGTAACTGGAACGTTGTAAACCTTATCCTTGGCTCGTGGCCGATGGTTGAGTGGGCTGTCTACGTTTTAGTCGGCCTCTCAGCTGTAATGATGCTCATTGGGTGTAGGTGCAAAACTTGCTCTAGTGATATGAAATAGTTGAATCTATATCATCTTCAAAAAATCTGCCTCAAAGCAGATTTTTTGTTTTGGGAAATGTCTATTGACATAATCTAAGTTATAGATTAATGTACATGCAATACAAGATCTTTTAAAAGGGAAGGAGCAAAAAATGGCTCAAAAGAAAATTGTGATCTGTGGTGGTTCAGGCTTCTTGGGTGAAATTCTAACTGAATACTTCTCGCAAAAAGGCTATTTTGTCAGCATTATTTCTCGCAGTAAACCTAAATTTAAGTGCGACAAATACATCCAGTGGGACGGCCGAACTCTTGATGGTTGGGAATTAGAACTAGAAGACGCGGAAGCTGTCATTAACATGGCAGGACGAAGCGTGGACTGCCGATATTCAGACACAAACAAGAAGCTCATACTTAACTCACGAGTTTACTCAACAAAAGTAATAGGTAGAGGAATCAATCGTTGCGTAAATCCGCCAAAAGTCTGGCTGAACTCAAGCACTGCGACCATCTACAAGCACTCTTTCGACAAGCCAATGGATGAAAGTGGCGAAATTGGTGCAACCGATGAAGCCAAAGATGCCTTCTCAATCGAAGTCGCTAGAGCTTGGGAAAAAGAGCTGAAAAACGCCTCAACGCCAAAAACGCGCAAAGTTGCACTGCGGACAGCGATGGTGCTTTCTTCTAGTCCGGGTGGAGTCTTCCATGTGCTGCGCCGACTGACGAGGCTTGGTCTTGGCGGAAAGATGGGTCAAGGAGATCAGTTTGTCTCTTGGATTCATGAACAAGACTTCTGTCGCGCCATAGAAAAGATCATTGATGATAGCGCCCTTTCGGGTATTGTAAATGTCGCCGCACCAAATCCGATCAATAACCATGGGATGATGGAGATCTTTCGCCAAGTTTCCGAAGTATCGTTTGGGTTGCCGGCAAGTAGATGGATGCTTGAAGTCGGAGCATTCTTTCTGAGAACCGAGACCGAGCTTATCATCAAGAGTCGCAGAGTTGTCCCAGGAAGACTTTTGAAATCAAGCTTTGAATTCAACTATCCAGAAATGCTGAAAGCAGTTCAAGAGATCGAAAGCAGAATAGAGTAATATAAAAGCCGTCCTAACCAAAATAGGACGGCTATTTTCTAAAACATATTGCAAATTCTTTTATTTGTCCTGACATATTGACTTACATAATTAAATAAACTAATTTATTGATATACATGATCTTTTAGAAGGAGGAGAAAATTATGAACTGCCCAAAATGCAGAATCGGATTTATTAGAATTATAGACTTTCACGGGCCAAACTCAAAAGAGATGATTTGTGACAAGTGCCTAAATTGTTTCGAGGAATCCTCAACAAATTCAATAGAGTTCAGCGACGGGCTAACTAAATATTGTAAATGGCTAGACTATCGTGGAATTCTGCACAAACGTGTACTCGGCTACCCAATGTTTGTTCCAAACAAAAACTGATCATCGCTCCGACCACCCGGTCGGATTTTTTCTAGATTTTAATCAATAATTATGCTATTTTTATTTTACCAAAGGAGGATTCGCATAGTGGTCTAGTGCGCAGTCCTGGAAAGACTGTGGGTCTTAACGGGCCCCGAGAGTTCGAATCTCTCATCCTCCGTAAAAATTGAAATCTCATTTATTACTTTTCTTCTTTGACAAAAGATTAAAGTCTTTTGGGTTAACCGACACAAGTGCCCCCTTATCTGGGCCACTTGCGACCTCGATATCCATTTCAGTATTTGAATAAATCTTTTTTATTCTACACTTGATACCAAAGCCAGCAACGGAGTTACTGTTAACATTACTACCGATAACAATATCCCCTTCCTCTAATTTATTTGATTTCTCTAATATACTTAAAGATTCTTTGTTCGTTTTCGGACTGACACTAGATTCATTTTCCTCTAAACCACCCAAAAAAAGATTATTATAAAACTCTGGGGACTTATATTTGATCTCCTTACTCGTTTCGGTCTTTTTGTGAGTTTCTGCCGCCTTAGGTTGATTAAAAATTTTTTTAATAGTTTCAAGTAATTTCTTATGGTCCTCGTTGCTATATTTCTTTTTTGGTGACTCATATCCTGTCCACTTACCGCCCATCTGATCATATGACATTTCGTATTTCGGCTGTGATTCAAACTTTTTAAATTTAAAAGAGTCATTATCAGCCACTTTCGTTGAGGCGATTTTATTCCAATCAATCATTTTATAATCACCATCATTACTTTCTTTGATTTTCTCTTCCGACTTCACACCAAAGCTCAAGTCTTTTGATAAATAGCTATAGTGAAATCCATGTTGTATACCCTTGTCTGGTTCATCAGTCTTTTCAACAGTAATGATCTTTTTATCGGATAATCCGGCGATATTTTTACCTGAAATTCCCACCACTTTTGCAAACGAGCCCTTAGGAAAAGGTGGGTACGCCAGGCCCTTAGGAATAACAACCGTATCTCCAACCTTAAACCTTGCAATCTCTTCATCTTCCTTTTTTTCTTTCTCTAGCCTCGTCTCCTCCACCTTCTTCTTCAGCTCAGGATCGATCTCATTAAGAACAGAGATAGGTCTGGCATCCCACACCATGATGAACTCTTCTACTGTCTTACCGTTTATCTCCTTAACTCCCGATTCTTCGAACATGTCAACCAACCTATGTTTTGTTTCCGCAGAGTTAACGGCAATAATCTTTATGTCTTTGGTTGATACACCGTGACGAAATATTAGTTCATTACTTTCACAATGTGCTTCTTTGATCTGTTTCTTCAGGAGTTCTTCGGCGGTTAGTCTAGAGTCAAAGACTGGCTTAGTTGTTCGGCCGTACTGATCTGCGGGATAACAATAGTAATCTGTACGATTAAGTATGTCTGAATTAAAGATTAGGGTCACAGTATCTCGGGACATGGTGCCCTCTTCTCGGCCTGGTCTGTTAGCCCACATCCGTAAGAAGACGCCGTCTGCTCCACCGGTCTGTATGTCTGAGTTAGAAGAACATCCAGATATATTCATACCTCTCTGGTATCTCTCATGTGTTGAGATATATGCTCCAGTCTTGATCATTTTGACCAGATTTTTATGTTCACCCATTAAACTATGGAAGAGAAAGAACGGAGCTTCTGTCTTCATCTTCTCTGCTCTACCTTCTTCCACATAAGTGAAGTAGTCAGGAGCTACTTCTGTGTGCTTAAGATTAGAGAGTATCTTCTCTGCTTCTTCTTTAGTCGGTTGATAGTCATCTCCTAGTTTGTGACTCCACCTGTATCTGTTTAGCTTGTATCTGTTCTCTGCTTCCTGATCTGGAGG
>JACQCW010000086.1 GCA_016201425.1 Candidatus Vogelbacteria bacterium
CGCAGTCATTGGCCCAGGCGGTAAAATTATTAAACAGATCACCGAAGAGACAGGCGCAGATATCGCCATTGAACAAGATGGCAGCGTATTTATAACCGGTAAAATCGATGGTGCCACAAAGGCGCGCGACATCATTGAAAGCATCACTCATGAATTTAAACCTGGAGAAAGACTCCAGGGCAAGGTTGTTAAAATCGCTGAGTTTGGCGCCTTTGTAAATATTGCACCAAATGTTGATGGCATGGTTCACATCTCGGAGATCGCACCCTTCAGAGTAAATAACGTTAGAGATTTTCTCAAAGAAGGAGATGTAGTACCTGTAGTTGTTAAAGAGATAGATAAAGAAAGGGGCAGAATTAGTTTGTCAATTAAAGGAGCTGATAAAGATTACGCCGAGAAGAAAAAGGCGCTACCAAAGGCTTAAAACATAAATTTAAGATATAATATTCGACATGACGGACGAGGAAAAAGAATTAGAAGAAAAAAAGAAGCAAGCCATGCTCGCCATGGAAGGCGAGGAAGGCCGTCTGCATCGAGAGTCACTTGAAAGGAAAAAACAGGAGGAAGAACTAAAGGCTAAGCTCCAAGATGAGCGCACAAAGCTCCAACAAGAACTCGAAAGATTATCTGGCGAAAAGGAAAAGCTCGAACTCAAATGGGTAGAGCTAAACGAAACTAAGGCACCACTAGAAAAAAATCTGGAGCCTATTGTTGCCCAAGCGACAAAGGTAGAACAGGAGGAAAGTGATATTGAAAAGAAGGAGCACAGTACAAACGACCCCGCCGAGAGACAAACTACCGAAAAAATGCGTTGGGAAGTCGACGACCGAAGAAGATCAGTGGAAAAAGACAGATGGAGACTTGAGGATGAGATTGGCAAGATTGATGCTATAATTAAATCAAACTCAGAGAAATATCAAGTTCTACTTACAGAGGAAGAAAAAGTAGAACGGCGATTGGAAGAAATCAACAAAAATCTGTCTGTTTACAGTAACTAAAAATCTGAGTTTTGATTTATAACATGGATCAAAACACAGAAACAAGCGACGAACTAAATAAGAAAAGGCAAGACGCCGCTAAGGCTATGTCTTCTGGTTTTCAAAAAAGTGCCCCACAAGCAAAGGCCGCCCGTGACTCGATGGCCATTGCCGAACAAAGACTACGCGCACAGGTCGCGATGGAAGGAGATGAGCGACGCAAAAGGCGAGAAGAGACTGCAAGAATAGAAAAAGAAAAAATAGAGAAGGCACGACAAGAAGAGGAGAGCAAAAAAAAAGAAGAATACGAGAAGGTTCGTCTAGAAAAAGAAAAAGAAGCCCAACTACAACGCGAGAAGGAAGAAAGAGAGTCAATCGCAAAACAGCTTAAACAACAAGTAGATACTATCCGATCGAGCGGTGTGAATTTAAAAACTATCAGGACACTTCGGGCAGACACCGATAATCTTATTAAAAGTCAAAATATTTCTTTGGTAGGAATTGCAATCAAAGAAGAAGAGCGAAAAAGAAAAAATCAAGAAAACATATCCGTCACATCAGGGAAAAATCTGCCTCTAGCCCTAGCCTCTTTTGTACTAATAATTCTAGGAATTGGCATTGCGGTATACATATATTCGACCTTTTACTCCGGAAGCGGCACCAATATAATCTCTGGTAAAATCAACGTGGTTGAGTCGATAATTTTCGCCCAAAAGAACAAGATTTTAGATGTTACAAAAATCACGACCGATGACCTGGTAAATCGGCTAAAAAATGAGGTTCGTAATCCGCCAGATCTACTTATCGGCGAGGTCGAAAATCTCCAATTCACAAAAGCACTTGCCAACGGACAACAAACGCCAATCGACACAAGCGAATTTCTTACAATCGTTGGCAGCCACGCTCCAGATAGCCTCGTAAGAACACTGAGCAATAAATTCATGTTTGGCGTATTATCGTCAGCCCAAAATGCCGGATTTATCATTCTGACAACGGAATCACACAATCAGGCCCTTGCCGGACTTCTTGAGTGGGAAGGAAAATCGATGACAGAAGATATGTATCAGGTTTTAACATCACTCCATCCAGACGACAGTCTCTTAACAAAACCATACGAAGACCTTGTGATACGAAACGTGGACACAAGAGTACTAAAAAATGCTGACGGTACAATTGGTCTCGTGTACGGTTTCTTAGATGGCGATACTACTTTAATAATTGCTGGTAATCAACAAGCCTTCGAAGAAGCCCTAAGAAGATTTAATACCCCTAAGCCAACCAAGCAATAGACACAGTCGAAGCATTTTGTTAATATTGACCATATGAATATAGATCTAAAACACTTCAAGCAGAAGTTAGAGGCAGAAAAATCAAAGATTGAGGAGGAGCTTAAAAGCATAAGCATAAGAAACCCGAAAAACGCGGGTGATTGGCAAGCGACGTATCCCGAGAGGAATATGGAAGAAAAAATTGAAGCAGATCCAACTGACGTTGCGGACAACATCGAAGACTACCAGGAGCGATATGCGCTAAATGACGTTTTAGAAAACAGACTCAATAGCGTCAAGAATGCCTTAAAATCACTCGAGGCTGGGACATATGGAATCTGCACTTCTGGCGGGCACAAACATGCCATAGAAGAAGAAAGATTAGAAGCCAACCCTGCCGCGACAACCTGTATAAATCACATAGAATAAAATTTTAAAAGTATAATAAATCATCAAGGTCCGCAAGAATTGACGCGGACTTTTTTGTGCTATCATTTACCCGGAGGTGAATTATGCAAGAAAAGAGGAACGTTAACAAAAAAACCAAGAGGTTATCAGACGAAATAATTACATTCTACATTACCGAGTTAACACTTTCTGGCACCGAAAATCTAACGACATGTCTTAAACTAGACGGCAAAGAATTGTCGTCCCAAGACCAGGTCAAGCTTACCTGTCTTCGAGTCAAGGCATCCAGAACAATAAATCATATTTTCAAGTGGGTTAGAGAATATCTTGTCTACGCAGTGTACAGTGAGCTGGAAAATCAAGACACCCTGCCAGAGAACCACTACGTAGAATTCCCTAAACTAAACTATCCCAAAGGGTCTAACGCCATAGACAAAGTCGATAAATTTTTAATGTATGCGACAGAGGCCGAAGTTTGTGCGTACCTTAAGAGGGCTGCGATTAGATTCAATCAAAAGGGATGGAGTGTTGGTTTTGGAGGAAAAAAGTGGGCGGTGATTGCAAAAATTGCATCTGAAATGTGGTCCACAAACTTACTCAAACAAAAATGCCTTCTCATCGACCGAACATTTCAGATCGAACATAATGGCGGCATGATCTTCGATAAACGACCCAGCAAAGTTATGCCAGACGAAGATAAGGATAAGGAAATTCTCAATATCAAAAAGAGGGCCTGCGACATAGACACTCTGCTTCGTAGACTAAAGACCAAAGCAACGAGTAATGAAACAAAAAAACTGATCTCGAAATTAGTTGAAACTCTTAAATCACTCGAGAACGGTAAAAGAAAAAATTCTCTTGGTGGTGATTAATTATGGGCAGACCAGACTCTGCCCTTTTTGATTGATCATACACAAGATGACCACGCATAACACGATATTTCTCCGCCGCAATATCGACAAAATAGAGACTGCGGAATAGAATTTTGTAATGATTTCTAAAATTTACTCTGCTCAAGTAAGTCTGCTTAAGGCAACTATTATCGAAGTTGAAGCAGATATAGGTAAGGGGATTAGATCCTTTACTATAGTTGGGCTACCAGACAAAGCTATCGAGGAAGCCAAAGACAGGATTGGGGCAGCAATCAAGAACTCTAATATTAAGTCGCCGCTGCAAGGCAACAGAAAGATCGTTGTCTCCCTGGCGCCAGCTGATATTAAAAAAGAAGGTCCAGTTTTTGACCTTGCCATAGCCATAAGCCAACTTGTTGCTGGAGGAATAATTGCATTTAATCCTGAACACAAACTTTTCCTCGGCGAGCTCGCACTCTCTGGAGACCTAAGACCCATCAAAGGAGTATTGGCGATTGTCGAAACCGCGAAGAAAAAAGGGTTCAAGGAGATCTTCTTACCAGAAGCGAATGCCAAAGAGGCCGCACTCATCAAAGGGGTTGATATTTATGGATTTAAGAATCTCAAAGAGGTCGTACAGCATGTCAATGATAAAAAAGACCCTGAATCGATACCACAAAAAAGGATTGAGAAACAGCCAGAAACTAAAATAGATTATAAAGATGAATTCTTTAGTGCCGACATGGAAGATATTCGAGGCCAAGAGTCAGCCAAGAGGGGATTAGAGATAGCAGCCGCCGGTGGCCATAATTTAGCCATGTTTGGTCCACCTGGCACCGGAAAAACAATGCTCGCAAAAGCGATCCCGGGAATTTTACCGCAATTAAATTTTGATCACATCCTCGAAGTCACGGCCATATACTCAGTCGCTGGATTGCTAAATGAGGACCTAATAACAACCCCGCCCTTCAGATCACCACACCACACTTCATCATAGGCAAATTTCATTCTAGTGGCGGCGATGAATCCCTGCCCTTGTGGCAACCGAGGCAATCCGTCTAAGGAGTGTGTCTGTAGCCACCATACGATTATGAATTACCAACGCAAACTCTCAGGCCCTATTATAGACAGAATCGACATCTGGGTAGAAGTTCCGCAGGTTGACTACGCGAAGCTCGGAGACCAAACAAGTAAGGGTGAGCCGTCCAGGTTGGTCAAGACAAGAGTCGTAAAGGCTAGGCAGATTCAACAAGAAAGATTTAGGAACGCAAAAAATATAAACACCAACAGTGATATCTCTTCCAAAGATCTGGATAAATATGCTCCAATGTCGACTAAGGCAAAGCAAATACTGACATCATCTGCAGAAAGACTCGGACTATCTGCACGTGGCTACCACAGAATCATTAAACTTGCCCGTACAATTGCAGACTTAGACAACTCAAATGAGATATCAGAGAAACATATTTTTGAAGCTCTGCAATATCGACCAAGGTCATAAATAAAAAGTCCCCAACAACTTGTGTCGGGGAGATAATATTTGGCATTATTTAACCTTTAAGGGATATTGATGCTTCACACCAACGCAGTCAAAATATAAGTACTGAGCTTCTCTAACAGTTGCCACACTGGTGTCCTCACAAGGCGAGGATTTTAATACGACATGAATTTCGGCTCCCGGAACAGCGAGCTCCTGCCATATCGAATTACCAAGGTAAATGGCAAATCTCATTTCGATTTCCTTTTTGGGATGTATGAATCGAAGCCCCGGCGCGACGTTGCCACCTTCATACTTAATGAAAGCTTTATCAGTGGTTCCTTTCAGCTCCATGTTTATATTTCTGACGCCTCGAACAAAATACTGATCATCGCTTACGCCCAAAATAATCTTTTCATATAAATCGAACAGCGGATTGTTCTCATACATTGGATTCCTCTGAAAGGTGGAAAGTACAGAGTGTGTGACACTTGAAATCTTTGGAGGCATTTCCACCTTAGTTGTTATTCCACTTCGTACTATAGAAGCGGTAGTCTTGGGTACACCCTGGGTCGCAGAGCTAAGTCGTCTTGGTTCGACCAATAGCGCCTCGAACGACTGGGCTCCCAACACAGAAGGATCCGTAGATGATGTAGCGCCTAACATGCCGCACGGTTTTCTAAAATGCAAAATACCAAGAACAATCATGACTCCAGCAATTACAGTTAGAACAATCCGATACCCAACTTCCTCTCTCAGTCCGTTTTTTAATCTTTCAAACACAAGCCACCTCCTGTTGCCTATAAAATAATCTAATTTAAAAGATCTGGATTTAGCCAAATCTAGCACAAACCAACAGTAACAACAACGGTTTTAAAATGGGTTCCGCGCACCTCTTATCTCAAAGTGCACATGGGGTCCACTCGAGTTACCAGTTGAGCCAACAAGTCCTATCTTTTCGCCTTGATCGACAGTCTGACCGGAGTGAACCACAACTGAATACATGTGGCCATACACCGTTTGTGTACCGTTAGGATGGCTGATGACAACGTAATTTCCATAGCCTCCATTCCATCCGCCAGCCCTAGCGACAATAACCTGTCCGGCCGCTGCGGCCAATATAGACTCATGCCCAACACAATGACAATCTGGTGCCAGATCAACTGCATTTTTACCATGAAGACCTTGCGTTTTGTGTCCATGAATAATTGGCCTAATATAATAAGCTAATGAGTCTATGGCCTCATCGATAAAAGTTTTAATTAATCTTGTTGGTCCAGGTTTTCCTCTAACAGTAGCTGGTGTAGAAACTGATATTTCACCGTTCGGAATAATGATCTCATCTCCAACAGTAAGTTTCTGACCACTCTCAAGATTATTAAACTTTGTGATCTCACCAACATCTCCCCCGTATCGCCTTGCTATACCTGCGATTGTGTCACCCTTTTTAATAGTATATTTTATGCCCGATACTGGTAAAATTATAAGCTCCTGCCCAACTTTTATGTCCTTCGGACCACCCAAGTCGTTTCCCCAAATTATGGTGTTAACTGAGACACCAAACATTTTCGCAATTTTTGGAAGAGAATCGCCATCCCGCACGGTGTACACACTAATTGTATCCGCTCCGGCACCAAACTCATCAACATTAGCTATAGTTCCAAGCGGACCAGTTTCCGACATCAGAGCTGAGTCGCCGACAATCGTTAAGTCAGTCGTCGAACTATCCGTGGCAACAACAGGATCGCTATTAATAGCTGCAGATAAAATTGCCACGTTTTGAGAACTAATCGTTCTAGTGGCGGGGACACCGTCTGTATCCGCAGCTTGAGTCGTATCTGTGAAGAAGCCGGCAACAAACGAAGCAACGCTCGCGCTTGCCCTAGATGTGTTCACAAAAAAAATAACAAACGCCAACACAAAAGCTGGCCCAATTAAATAGAGTTTCGGGAATAAAGATATTTTGGCCAATCGAGCCCAAATAGGCCGGATAGCCATTTTAATCTTAGTAAAAATATGCCTAAAATTAAGGATTTTCCGCCTTTCTACCCAAATAGCCTTGTAGTGGCTATTATTCTGTAAATACCATCAGTCTCAGCGTAATATAATTCTACCTAGCCAAATAGATAATTGCAACCATTTCCAAAATTCGACAAAGAAAAATGTTGCGCATATAATTACTGCATGAGGAAAGAGAAAAAGGAGTACTTAGAAGTCCTCGCCGATGATATCAACGGCAAATTTGACATACTGATTGATGCGAACAAAATGTTAAGTGAGAAGATATCAGAGGTTCAAAAAACGTTAGGCTCTCATACCGACATATTAAACTCTCATACCGAAATTTTAAATAATCACTCTGCAGTTTTAAATAACCATTCTGAAATTTTAAATAATCACTCTGAAAAATTAGACTCACATACTGAAATGATCGGTTCAATAAAAACTGACGTGGAGATAATAAAAGAAGATGTGGTATTTCTTAAAAACGGCACCAAACGCAAGGTTGATGCCGAAGAATTTTCTGCACTTGAGAGGCGGGTCATACTTACAGAAAAGAAACTGCAACGTTCACAAACTTAAAAATTCGACAAAGAAAAATGTTGCGCATATAATGAAGAAAATTATGGCAGAAAAACTACAAATACAAAAAATTGAGCGATCAAACTTAGTACCAGACACGAAAGAGAGTATGTGGTTTGCGGATGCAATAGCAGAAATACAAAAAGAATCATCTTTATCAAATGAAGAAGCGTCTCTCGTACTATATGACCAGACAATATCCCAACTAAGAACTCTCAACGAAGATAAAAGCTCTGCATTTCAAATTTTAAACGAGAATCGAGATAAAAAGGTCGAAAAAGCTATCGAGCTTTCCCTAATTATATCAAGTGTTCTTAGCAAAGAGAGTGTCGAAGACCTGATCAATAAATCCAATAGTAATAAATTCCGACCTCTTTCGATGACCATCGAGCCCGGAGATATAATCAAAGAGAAAGAAACATATAGGGAATCAGGTAATCACGAAAATCTAACCGGGCTCGAAGCTAAAGAATTGGCAACGTGCAAAAAAATAGTTGATATTTTATTGGTGAGGATTTTTTCCGATGCCAACATTGCAAGTCTATCCAATATTTTTGAGCTGAATGATTCCAGCCCTGAATTAGCGGCCGACCTAGGCAAGCTAATCCAAGCGGCAGAACTGATCCAGCTTCACAGACAACGCTTGGAGAGTGTCTCACAACAAAACAATAAAAGAATGGAGCTTTTGGATAACGCGATTGACCAAACTATAGGAAAAACGACACGACGGCCGACACTCTACCTTAAAGAACTATTAGAAAAGTCTAATTGGGGACCAGCAGTCAATAATAATTTTGCGGGATTTAATCAAAAAACTCGTGACCTCGAGCAAAAAACTGCGTCTAAAAGACGTGTCGTATCAGCCCGTGGCCAAACAATCAACTAATTCAGTCAAATAGGTTATCCACCACCCATCCTTTACTCCAAATGGTTAAAATGTTAAAAAAGACTGTCAGTGACCGAAAATCAAAAAATCAAAAAACTAATAGAAGAATCGTTTCTATCCTCTGAACAAAAGAGGTTTCTTGTTCAGCATGTAGACCTTAAAGGTGTCGATATGAAGTTCTATTCTGTTTTTAATGATTACCTAGAGGATGCGACAAAAAACCAAGGCGACAAGTTTGAATCAACACTAAGGAAAATAAAGGACCTCCAAATAGAGTTAGATAAAAGAATTACACTCGAGAAGGCACGCATAGAAGAGCGGCTGGAACAAGAACTTTTAACCATAGACCCACTTGATCTTAAAACAAAGAGGCGAATCTGGGAGGAATATTATGATACTCTTGACGAGTTGGGTGAAAGGTACAACAGGGGACTTCGTGATATGCTCTCAAAGATTATAGTCTCAATCTAGCAAATATATCTTGTTCAACTTCTTGAAGATCTTTACCGTAAGTTAAACGTGAAAGTTCTTTCATCTTATCCATAAGTTCTCTGTTGCCCGGCGGTGTCATCTCAGTCTTCATGTTAAACGGCTTAGACGGTTGGCCGTTAATTAGAATTTTTGCAGCACAATTTTGAGCTTCAAAACTTATCAAATCCTTGTCGCTAAACTCTGGGGCAAATTGCTTAAGAAGTAACTCTGTGTCTGGAGCGCCAACTCTAAATGCCACCATAGAGCCAACGTTACCAAAAACAGCATCTCTGATCTCATCCTCAAGTTGGTCTATAAATTGATGGGCCAACCCCAAACACAACTTGTACTTTCTTGCTTCAGACAAAATTACTGCAATCGAATCAGTAGTATAATTTTGAAATTCATCTATATAAAAATAGAAATCTTTTAATTTCGACTTATCAGCGGTATCAGCACGAGAAAGAGCGGCTTGGGTTATCTTGCCAACTATAAGCATACCCAACAACTCAGAGTTCAAGTCACCAATCTTACCTTTTGAAAGATTGACGAGCAGGATCTTGCCCTCGTCCATAACCTTTCTGAAGTTAAATGCAGATTTAGTTTGACCGATAATTGGACGCATGTAGTCGTTGGCAGTAAAGTTGCCAAATTTAGTACTAATATAAACTCCCATATTTGCTAGTGACCAATCTCCAGTGGCTTTTGCCGCCTCTTTTTCCCAAAAGTCGATAACTGTTGGGTTTGAAATTCTGGCTAACTTCCTGTTTCTATACTCATCATCGGCGAAAATCCTCGGAACCTCCATAAGTGTACACGGTTCATTGACAGCATCTTCCATCAAAAGGATTAAGGTATTCCTCATATATTGTTCGAACATTGGCCCCATCGAAGCTTTGTCGAACAGCTTGTTGAAAATACCCTGTATTTCATTAACAATAAAAGTTTTTTGCTCAGGCTTAGCTAGATCATATTCAAGCATGTTTAACCCAAGTGGTCTTGATAGGTCAGCAGGATCAAAATAAATAACGTCATTAATTCTGTGTTTAGGAATTCTCTGCAACATGTCCTCCGCAAACTCACCATGCGGGTCCATGAGGCAAAAACCCTTACCTTGTTCTGCGTCCTGAATAGCCATGTTTAACATAGTTCGTGATTTACCGGTTCCTGTCTGTCCAATTATATACAGATGCCTCCTGCGGTCATCATCTGTCATTCGCACAAACCTCTCGTCACCACGATACATACTGTGACCAAGAATAACGCCCTCCTTAGGCAAATTTTCTGGGGGAGGGGCCTCTTTAACTTTCAGCCAAGTGATGCGAGGAACATCAGTAGAGTACGTAGGGAGATGAAAAATCGAAGCAATCTCTTCTGTATTTAGAACCATCTCCTGTTGTGGGTTAAAAACTCTGAAGGAATAATCAAACAAACTCTTTTTGTAATTTTGCTTATCAACTTTGACGACCTTTAGTTCATTTCTAACCGGAGCGCCAAATTGCGAAAATGATCCAGCGAGTGACAATAAGATGTCCTCTGCGGAGTCTTTGGATTGACCAGAACTTACAATTCTCACATTAACCCTAAATAACTGTTTAGAAATCTTCGCTTGAAGAGCCTTCACCGCGTCGTCATCAACCACTTTATCCTTTCCCTCTTCATGGGCTCCAGAGAAAATGAACTTCTTGATCTCTTTAGCAAACTGCTTACCAAATTCGAGCGCTGAAAACCTCCCAAGTTTTAAAACTTTTTTTAGTGATTCGCCATTTTTCAACTTCTCTATGGCATAAACTACGAGACTCTTGGTCTCCTTAGACGCAGGCTCCATTACAATCTGAAGCGACGCGCCCTCACCGATCTCTTGCAGCTTAGAAAGAGTGCTCACAATTGGAGCAAAAGTATCAACATCAGCCTCTTTATAAGTTCTGAGTGGAATAATAAAGCTGTCACGAAGTGTCAAATACGCCGAAGCTGACTCGCTATTATGCCCAAAGATATTGTAGTCGGTAACCTCTTCAACCTTGGCGGTCGGAAAAAGGCCCTGAATCTGCCTCATTGCAAAATCGGTCGATTGCTTTGGGATTGATATGTAAAAGTTAATCAGCTCATTGGTGTGTGGCACCGACACCTCAAAAACAAATGGCTGATGGATAGATGACAGCGCGGCAAAAAGTTGCTCTGTGAGATTAATCTGCTTTACCAAACCTTCTTTTTGCTGTTCCTCTGTAGCCTTTTGAACGCGAATAAGCAGAAGAGTTGTCTCGAGGGTTAATGTGCTTTTGCGCTTTTTGTAGTTAATTACAAAAATAAAGAACAGAAACAGGAGAATGGACGCTCCAATCATATAACTATTGATACCATATATGTTAGTTGAGAAATCGGTCATTTATTTCAAAATACCTCGTTTTTTTAATTCAATATAAAGTTTGTCTGTAAGAACATCGTGGAACGCATCAATAATATACGGCTCTTCGAATTCGAGCTCTTTGAAAGTCTTCTGCATTCCTTTACTAAACACATCTTCGACCAGTCTCTCCACAATCCCGCGGCTTTCTGGGTCGAGAAAGTCTAGATAACTCTTACCGTCATCAGTTTTTACAACAACCACGGGAGTTGTTTGTTGGGTTGTTGTTGCTGCAGCGGTTGTGGCCTGAGCTTGTGGAACAGTATTACTAATCTTTTCCCCTACGACCGCCTTAACTAAATCACGCTCCTCAACTACGTGGGCCCCCAACTCTAGAATCTTCCTCTTCTCGGCAATCTTTTGCGAGAGTTCGGCAATCTCTGCCTCTATGTTATTTTTAGAAAAATCTTCTGGCATGGTTAATATTATATACAAAAATAGGAAAATAGATAACCTCTATGCTATATTTCTTTTCATGGATTATCTAGCGGGGCTAAACGAGAGGCAAAAAGAGGCTGTGCAACACAAAGACGGGCCGCTTTTGATTGTGGCGGGTGCCGGGGCAGGTAAGACCAAAACAATTACTCATAGAATTGCCCACTTGATTGCTGGTGGGGTAAATCCAAGAAACATCTTGGCTGTAACTTTCACAAATAAGGCCGCGAAAGAAATGCGGGACAGAGTAGAAGTGCTTTTGAATCGGAGGTCCAACCTCCGGGAAGAAGAGGTCGGACCTCCGATTCAAATCACGCCCCTCATCTCTACCTTCCACTCACTTGGTGTCCAAATACTAAAAGAAAATGCTAACACTCTCGGCGTTAGTCGCTACTTTTCGATTTTAGACAAAGACGAATCACTCTCGCTTATTAAGAAATGTGCCAAGGAGATGGGTCTTTCACCAAAGGAGTTCAGCCCGAACGCAGTTCAGGCAATAATCTCGCGAGAGAAGAATAAACTGATCACACCAGATAGATTTGAGGTCAAAAGCGAAAATCATTTCTTCGGCGAGATGGTTCATGGAATCTGGGAGAAGTACGAAAGAAAAATGAGGGAACAAAAGGCCTTTGACTTCGACGATCTTATAGCCCAGCCAGTCTTTCTCTTACGATCCAACGACAGGGTACGCGAATTTTATCAATCACTCTGGAGGTACATCCATATTGATGAATACCAAGACACCAATATGGCCCAATACGAACTTTCAAAATTGCTAGCAGAAAAGCATGGAAATATTTGTGTGGTTGGGGACTCAGACCAGGCAATCTACGGCTGGAGGCAAGCTGACTATCGAAATATTCTAAACTTCGAACAGAACTTCCCGGGGACAAAAACTGTTTTACTTGAAGAAAATTATAGATCAACAAGAAATATTTTGGGTGCTGCCAACGAAGTGATCAAAAAAAACAGGCAGAGAAAAGAGAAGAACCTCTTCACTAATCGCGAAGAAGGACAAAAAATTCTCGTGTACGGAGCATTCGATGAGAACGATGAAGCTAGGTTTGTGACAACTAAAGTGAGAGAAATTTTGACAAACAAAACAGTTCGTCCCGAAGAGATCGCGGTTCTCTATCGGGCAAACTTTCAATCACGAATTCTTGAAGAAAAGTTTCTAAAAAGTAATTTACAATACCAAGTTTTGGGCATCAGGTTTTACGAAAGAAAAGAGATCAAAGATGTTGTCGCCTTGATAAGATATGCTGTAAACACAGGGGATTTACAAAGTATGGAAAGAATCATAAATGTTCCGCCGCGCGGAATCGGAGACGTGTCCTTCAACAAAGTTATATCGGGTCGCGAAGGCGATCTGCCACAAAGACTCCAAGAAAAGTTGCGCGAATTCAGACAAATGACAGCTAAGGCCAACGAGATTTTATTATCAAATAAACTATCCGATTCGATCAAGAAAATTATCGAACTTTCTGGTATGGACAAAAGTCTGCGGAGTGAGGAGGATGGTGAAGAACGAATCGAAAACTTAAAGGAATTGGTAACAATTGCAACAAAATATGACTTTCTTACACCTGAAGAGGCATTAGATAAGTTTTTAACAGAAACCGCTCTTCTCTCGGATCAAGATTCGTTAACCGAAGAAAAAAAGGGGGTAAAACTGATGACAGTACATGCTTCAAAAGGGCTTGAGTTCAAGTATGTCTTTGTTACCGGACTCGAAGAAGACCTCTTTCCTCATCGATCGATGGATCCAAGAGCAGAAAACGATCCCGAAGAAGAGCGACGTCTCTTTTATGTCGCTATCACTCGGGCCAAAGA
>JACQCW010000080.1 GCA_016201425.1 Candidatus Vogelbacteria bacterium
ACGTGACAACGATAGCAGCAAGCCAGCGCCGCCAAATAGGAGAACAAAATAAGGGAATAATTTTTTTCTATCGTAAGAAATTAACGCCATAGCCAATATCAAAACACCGGCCATATACCCAGCGTAGTGACTCATGTCAGCCGGAAAAAATCCCATTGCTCTAAATGTGGAATACGTTCCTGAATAAACATATCCGTTTACTGTTTGATCATTTGCGGTTGGAATGCCTGCCATTAGGGTTTGATAAGTAGGCCATCTGTGCGGACCGCCTATAACCATATAAATACCATACAAGCCTTGAGCAAGGCCAACCAAGAGATATATTTTTATTGCTTTAATTATCGCTTCAACATTTGTGGCCGTTAACAGTACAGATAAAAATATAATCATGACACTTATATAAATCCATATTTGCCTCATACCATCCCAGAAACGAGGTGATAACAGCAACGCCAAAATGAATGTTAATTCCAACCAGAGAAATGACCGCAGCTAAAGAGTAAAGAATCAAATATGACCTAGAGGCGAAAAAGATCCCTGCCATTGTGGCAAGCATGAAAACTAATAACAAAAAAATTGCTTCCATGTTGGAACGCGCCCTAAATTCATAATTGAAAAAAGTTACTCGCCATGTTTCTAGCTAATTCAATTACGCCGTCTGATGTTGAGATTTCAAATTTTACTCAATTATTTTACTATAACAATCTATTCATTTTGAGCAGCTTGTCGCTTTTGTTCATATTGCCGCCCTAACGTATTGAGCAAATCGGCTATTCGGCGCGATGCACCACGGCCTCCGTCCCTTACCACCGATGCCAAATATTCGCTACATTTGTCCGCATGGCGCTGCAATATGTTTACCCCCCCATTCTCAACAATCTCGCGCACAGCAAGCACAATTTCATTTTCTGTACGAGGCACAGCTACTGCCCCTGTCAGAACAAAGGCATCACTAAACAACCACCCTGGGAATGCAGGGCAAACTGTAGGCTTCCCCATGATTAGTCCATCAAGAGTCGCAGTAGACCCCAAAGTAAAGAATGCATCGCAAGCACTCACCAATGGCCGAATATCCTCTTTGGGATCCGCAAAGATTACCCGTGAATGGTCAACTACTGATGCCCTAGTTTCAGCAACGTCCTCTAAAGGATGTGGCTTTACAATCAACGTCACGCCAGACACTTGAGCAACAGCAGCAAAAATAGCCCTCTTCATCGCCTGTAACAAAGCAAAAGTTTCAGGTAACGTGCTCTTTGAAATCGGCAAAAAATAGGACGAGGCGAACACTATTAACTGGGCCCGATTGCACTTGAACTGTTGGAATTCCCAAGGAAGCTGCCAGCAATGAATAAACCCTCGTCCTAGGATCCGCAACATCAATTGACACGATGACTGAAGGGCGATGAACTGTCAAAATATGTATCGCTACGGCAATGGTATCGGGCAAAAAATGACTTGCATACACATTAAAAACTCTTCGTACCCCGTGCTTTACGCTCGGCCATAAAAGGCGATCCCCATCTACAAAAATCTGCCTATATTTTTCTTGCCGAGTCAAAATTAAACTTGCTTTTCGAATTGACCTAGCCCACTTGCGTGCCTCATTGACGGTTTTTTCGCCACGATGGCGGTTAATGGAATGAACTTGATTAGAGTGATCTCCAGTTTTAACCAAATCCGAGGTCAACATCACAGGTATCAGCCCGTCCTCCGAACGCATTAAATCAATCACAGGTTGCAAAACATCTCGTGCCATATAGGACGTAAAACCAATAAACAAGGCCGTACTACCTACTGGCCAACGATCGCAATCAATTGTATTGACAGGGGATTTTCTCCAGAATGCGTATTTGATTGGCCTTAAATAAGGCGTTAATATCTGTCTGAGCGTTTTACGTCCCGCCCCCTCTTCAATTTTTTCGCTAATAAAGTAAAGAGCCAACTCCGCAGCCATGACATCCCAAACAGAGACACCACTTATGCTCAGCAATTCACGCAAACTTTTATCATTTTGCGGCCTCTGATCCCCCCATTGCTTTACTAACCTTGATGAGTTGTGCAACGATTTTATAAATACATTTGGTTCCATTGCCATTGATTGCTAGCTAAAAAAATTTGATCGTCGCATTGTATTTGCCATAGTTTAATCGGCGTACATATTATCACTGACCTTGCCCCGTTAAAACTCATTTCTTAACTGAGGAATGTGGACCTTGCAGCAGTATTTGATCTATACAATCGCCCAGTTGTGGGTTGGAACATGCAGTCGCTATGCAAACGAGCTTGGTGTCGGCGCGGTACGAATGGCGTGATTCGGTGACGGCTTGAGGTGGGGCGCTCCTCGACTCGGATCGTGGCAGCCAGATTGCAGTCACGCTTTCAGCAGGCGCTTATCTGATGCGGTATGCAAAGCTCCATGAGCCACACATGAAACTGCCGGGATAATGCCTCTGCTGAAGGCAAGTGGGGATCGCTGAATGCAGGCAGGTTGTACAGCATGCAATTTGAACACAGCGTCAGGCGATGGGGAAATCATTGACTGGCTCAGACACTACAAACACAATAGACGTAACTCGACACTAAATTACGTCAGTTCAATGCAGGTTGCGAGATATGTTTTATTGAGGCAAGATCAGGACAACCTCGGTATTGAGGCATTTTTCAGCTTACTCCTCCAACAACAGAATGCTACAATAAACAACCCGTAAATATTGCAACATGAGAAGCACTAGCTCCATCATTTAAAATAGCGCCATGTTTTTAACAACTCAAGCTTACGGATTAATTACTAGTGCTACGAGGGAGAAATAACACAACATGCCTTATGGTAATTTCAGAAATATTAAAGCAAATAATTTAGATATTAAGTTAGACCCCAGAGGATCTCTTGCCGAAATCCTTCGAGCAGATGATGAGTTATTTGAAAAATTTGGGCAGGTGTACTTTACAAAGACCCTTCCGCTTCAGATAAGGGGAATTCATAGGCACCGATTGCACGCTGATATGATCTGTTGCATATCGGGCAAGATAAATCTGTTAACCATTTCTGATGAAGATAGCCCCCCCCACCTTGAGGAAATTATTTTGGATGGGCAATCACCGGTTCTTATTAAGATACCTACAATGATCTGGCATGGATGGCAATGTATTAGTGAAGAGCCAGCGCTGGTAGTCTCTATTACAGAAACTCCGTTTAACCCAGCTTTTCCGGATGCAGAACAGATTGATCCTATACAGAATTTATGGAGTTATCAATGGAAATAAAAATCCCCTTCCTTCGCCCACTCTTCCCCAATAAAGATGAAATTCTTCATCATTTTTCTTCTGTCTTAAACTCAGGAATGCTAACGCTTTCTTCTGAGACAGAAGCCCTAGAGGATAACGTTAAAAAATACTGCAATGTAAAATATGCTGTTGCAACGTCAAATGGCTCTCAGGGGCTAATTATGCTCCTATCGACTCTTGAGCCTGGAACGACTGTTATTCTGCCTGCTTATTCATTTGGCGCAACATTCCAAGCGGTCTCTTGGAATGCTCATCTCAACTTTTCTTTTGTCGATGTGGATTCATCTGGCTTAATTGATCTCACCTTACTTGAGGAATCACTAAGTGACATATCTGGCCCCAAGGCAATTTTGGCTGTTCATATGTATGGAAATCCCGCAAAGATTAATGAACTAGAAAAATTATCAAACCGTTATAACGCTACATTATTTTTTGATAGCGCACACGGTCTGGGTTCAAGATATTTTGGTAAAACCTTAGGTGCCTCTGGTGACGCAGAGGTATTCTCACTTGGCATTACTAAATGCCTTCCAGCTGGAGAGGGAGGGGTTATCACCACTAATAGACAAGATCTATATATTCTTATGATGCAGGCCAGAATACATGGAAAAATCCCATCAACTAACCTCTGGGAAAGTCCATTGGATTTTGGTTTTGACGGCCTAAATGCTAGGCCCACTGAATTTAATATGGCATTAGCTAACTGTTTATTTCCCTATCTGGATTCTTGGATTAAAGATAGAAATTTGATCGCTTCGATATACTCTTCAAAGCTAATCTTTAGTCCAATTACGGCTGTTCAATCCGAAAATCTTTGCTCCTATAAAGACTACGTTATTTCAGTTGGAAAAACACGAGGGGACAAGCTCTCTCTTATGAAGGAGCTGTTATTAAAATATGGCATTCAAACAAAGGAATACTATTACCCTTCTCTACCAAACCTTTCGATTTTAGAAAGGTACTCTTCAAGAAACAAAAGTCTGCAATCTATATATCCTATCGCTAGTAAATTGGCTGATACTGCTTGTGCTATTCCTATTTATCCGCTACTTCAAGAAGCCGATATCCAGTATATTGTTGAATCTATAAATACTGCTGGGGATAATATACGCGATTAGTCAGCTACAGCTTCCCATATATTAATAGAATTTTAAGCTTTTCTCGTATGATCATTCAACCCAAGTCAATTCTCCGCAAATAATGGTTAATCAGCCCGCCGACTTTAAACTAGCACTTTCAGGCAAGAAAATCCTCAGCTTTATCATTACCTACAATGAGGCTGGCGCGATTAAAAAAGTGATTGATGACATTCGTGAGTTCGCCCCTTATTCTGACATTGTTGTAATCGATGATTGCTCTACTGACAATACCGTTCGTATTGCAAGGGATGCCGGGGTCAAAGTGATTAGCCACCTTGTCAATTCGCGCACAGCAGGCTATGCCGCAGTCAAAACAGCGATGATTTATGCTTTCCAGAACAATTATGATATTTGCTGCCAATTTGATGGCGATGGTCAGCACGATGCAGCTTATTTGGCAAAGATTATTGAACCCGTGGCCCGAGGAGATTTTGATATGGTCATTGGATCTAGATTTTTGGGAGAGGCAGGTTACTCTCCATCTTTTGCTAGGGCGACTGCAATCAAAATATTTTCCCAAATTACCTCCTTAATTATTGGCCAGCGAATTTGTGACATTTCTTCTGGCTTCAAGGCTAACGGTCATAAAGTCATCCGACTTATTGCACTTTATCCACATCTTATTTCTGATACAAATGAGATGATTATTGTAACAAAGTTTAACGGCGCTACGATTCTTGAGACTCCGATTAAAATGCGAGCTCGCGAAACCGGAAAGTCTTGGTTCTCCTTAACCAAGTATGTTCTGTATCCTATTAAAACGATGCTTTATATTCTTGCAGTCATTGTCCGCGGACGAAACGAATAGTTGGGAGGCAAATTGAATTACCGATTAGAGATTATACTTTTCCTCATCGCCTTCAGTATTTCGCTGGCTTTGTTTTTGGCGCTGCGTCGTGGTGCAGT
>JACQCW010000081.1 GCA_016201425.1 Candidatus Vogelbacteria bacterium
TTGTTTCTGCTAGATAATTGACGTTGACCAGGAACTTAATCTTACCTTTGGCGTCGATATGTATACCAACCCCTTGCGGCAGATTCTTACTTCGAATTGAGGCAAAAACCTCTTTACCCTCCCACTCCTTAAGGTTTTTCGTATAGCTATAAGAATCTACAGTGTCTGAAACACGTCCACCTTCGAGCTGGCTAGCGACGGCATCAAGTGCCATCTTAAGTAGATTTAGGTTCACTCCTGCCAGCGCGCATTTATATTCTGCTATGTGACTCACTTTACCTCTCCTCCTTAGGCGGACCAGCCTTTGGACTGGTTCTTTAGTCAAAAAACTTACCTTAGTTTCTACCACTCTTATTACCAGAAAATGACAATTTTGTAAAGATATGATATATTTTCTCTATGAAAATTATTCTTGGTTCGTCGTCCGAGTGGCGACAAAAAGTTATGAGAGACATGGGGTTTGAATTTGAATGTATTTCGCCCGACATCGACGAGAAGTCGATTAGGTTCACAGATCCAAAGGAGTTAACGATGGCAATCGCTCTGGCAAAGAGCGAGGCGGTTTTGGGACGTATCGATGAACCAGCAATTATTATAACCTCGGATCAGGTCGTGGTGTGTAATGGGGAGATTCGTGAGAAGCCAGTTGATACAAAACAGGCACGTGATTTTTTAAAGAGCTATTCTGATTATCCAGCCGAGACATGCACCGCTGTCGTTGTAAAAAATACTAAAACTGGCGTATTACAAAATGGGATTGATATTGCAAAGATATTCTTTAAGCCTATTCCCGAAGAAGTAATAAATAAATTAATTGAAGAGGGAAATATTTTTAAAGCTGCAGGCGGATTTATATCTGAGGACCCGCTCTTGGATCCTTATGTTGAGAAGATTGAAGGTACCGAAGACAGTATAATGGGTCTGCCAAAAGATCTCACCAAAAGATTAATAGATGGAGTGTGCGCCCAGTAGGATTTGAACCTACGACCCTTCGCTTAAGAGGCGATTGCTCTACCAACTGAGCTATGGGCGCATATATTTATGTGTCAATCACAATAACACTTTTTCCTTTTTTTTTCAAATAAAATTCCCACACCTGTTATGTGTGGGGTTGTGTTATTGGCTTGTGCCAAAGAATTATTTTTTCATTGGGAATCTGAATTTCGTTCATGGGCGGCATCTCGGTGTGAAGCGTGACAGTGATGTCGTTGCTACCATTGCTTAGTCTATGTGCGTCTAGGCCACCATCTTGGACTACTTGCCCGGCGCTATAAAACTGCGAGCTACTCTCAACATACTTGTCGGTCGCCTTGTCGAAGTGGGTTTCAATAATCTGTCCACGTAGAACTTTAGTTAAGCTCATATGGCTTCCAGAGTGGCGATGAATGGTGCCACGATCGCCTGGCTGCCAAGTCAGAGTAAAAATTACAATGTCCGGGTTTTTAAAAAGGACTTTTCGTTTTGGCTTACACGACACGTCGCACCTCCTTATTCTCAAGATCAAAATTCTCATTTAATTTTCCCACAAGATGTTCGCTTTAGCAACGACTAAATTTGCTTGACTGTGGGATATAAAAGTTGTAGTTTCAGGTTGTACTAGAACGTTGACATGATATAAGTATTGTTCTGGTTGCTTACGAAGGGAGATTACAATGCCCTGTAATATTGGATTCAAAAGTTACCAAGAAGTGTACCTTCCAGTACCAAAGCCTAAAAAGCTTGCAAAAAAGGTGGAGGCCCCAAAAGTCGACCCTGAATTATTGAACAAGCTAGGGGAGACCTCTCCTGGGTTTGTGGAGTGGTTTAACGAGTTTGATGTTAAGGGTTTGCTCGAGCTTGTGCTCAACGAAACTCTTGAAGGAAAAAAGCTGGGCGGTTTTAGCTTTTCTATCGACGGTAGTTTTGTGGTTGCAAAAGCCAAATATACTACTGACGCAGAAAAGAAAAAAGCTGAGCAGACTATTGATAAGATCATGAACGAGTTCCAGATGAGAACTCTTGTAATGGTAGCCAAGCTTCTTGATTTTAACTGTCGACTTATGAATGAAGATGGAACAATCACAATTGAGGGCGAAAAGCCAAATCCTGACAACGATCAAGTATCGAGATACCTGAGAATTACGAGGCGCGCCGATGGTAAAAGTGAGATTATGTTTGAACATTACTCGGCCCCCGAGGCGCTTGTGGAGGAACGAATTAAATTTACGGTTCTCGCCCAAAAGTTGGGAGTACCAATTGACTTTACCCTGCCACGGGAAGTTGGATCACCAATTGCAATTGGTATTACGCACAAAGACCACCTGAAACAGTAAGGAAAGGAGAGCGAGACAATGTCTACGCAGAAAAAGGTACCTAAGCCCAAGGAAGTAAAATCCAAGAGTAAGGACGAGGACACTAAGAAGTATTCCACTCTCGAAGAGATTATTAAAGAGAAGGGTGGGGATGAAGTTTTACCGTCATGGTTCAAGAACGATCTTCTTGGATCACGCAAGGCGGGAATTTCGTCCGTCTTCATTCTTCATGGCGACACGAATGGTCTGTTTCCTAACCCCGATGCCGAGACCGAAGCAGATTATCTCGAGCTGAACAACTTCTTGTCCAAAATCGCGGATTCTGCCGAGATGGCTGTTTTCTACGACATCGCGAATGGTGCTCGTTTCTTGAGCCCTAAGATGAAGGATAAGTTCATGGAGCTTGCTGGTCTCAAGGAGAATACCAAGGCAGCTGCTCCTGCCAATGCGCTCGAAGCTGCTAAGGCACAGCTTGCGGCAAAGAAGCAGATTCCTCGCGAGCCTGAACTGTGTTTGCCACTTATTGAGAAAGTGTTGAAGAAGCAGCCCAAGACTATAGTTGTTATAAACACTGCTCATTTCATCTTCCCCTCTACCGCGAACGGATTTCTTCCTCCCAACGAGCGGGTCAATATTGAGCGGCTCAAGAACTGGGCGATGGACGATTTCATTCGGGAGAACCAGAGCGTCATCGTTGCGATTACAAGCCAGTTGGCTGATGTCTCTTCGGAGCTTAGGCGAGCAGGCTGCGGTGTCTCTTCAGTTTTTATTGCCAGACCCGACTCTGATGCCAGAGAAGTTTTTATTGCTACATCTCTTTCTGCTAATCCAGACCTCAAGCTTTCAACGGGAATTAAGGAATTTACCATCGCAACTCAGGGTCTCAACCTGAGTCAGATCCGAGAAATCTTCCTTCGTGCTGCAAGTGAGGCCAAAGAGGTTGATCTTGCTTTTATCAAGAAGAAGAAGAACGAGATTCTGAATGAAGAGCATGGTGATATTCTTGAGATCGTTGAAGCACAGCACGGTCTTGAAGGTATTGGTGGAATGGAGGATAAGAAAAAGGCTCTGCGCGATATTATCGCGGATGTTAAGCGCGGTGAGACAAGAAGAATTCCTGCCGGCATTACACTTATGGGTCCTCCAGGTACAGGTAAGACTGCATTGGTTGAGGGCTTTGCCAAAGATGCGGAGTATAATTTCGTAAAGATCAAAAACTTGCGAAGTAAGTGGGTTGGTGAGTCCGAATCTCGGTCAGAGAGGTTGAAGTACGCATTGCTGTCTTTGGCACCGGTTGTCGTGATGAACGATGAGTCTGATCTTGGTGGGATGAATCGCGACGATCCAAAGGGTGACTCTGGAGTTTCGGAGCGACTGATGCGGGACTGGATGACTTTGCTCTCAGATCCTAAGATTGTCGGTAAGATTATTGTTATCAACTGCACAAACCGTGTCGATCGAATGGATGCCGCCTTGAAGCGCGATGGTCGTAGCGACGAGCGATGGCTCTTGCCTATGCCATCTGTGGCAGAGCTTGAGAAAATCTTTGAGGTGATGTTCAACGTTCTTGAGGATGTTCCGACAGACATCAAAGATTTCAAATCTTTCGCCAAACTAGTTGAGGGTGTGTCTGGAGCGAACGTTAGGAAAATGGTCAAGAAGGCGTTTACTATCGCTGGCAGGGCCGGCGCCAAGAATGTCAGTGATGACCATCTGAAGGCGGCGATCGCGGACTTCATTCCAAACGCAAGTCAGAAGGAGATTGACTTGATGCACCTGCTTGGAATTTTGGAATCTTCTTCGAGAGAAATGTTGCCGGCAAATGCTCTTGAATTGGTCCTCGGCGCAATCAAGAGGAATCTTGTTCCTGATCTTGGTCCGCTCATTGAGCGAATCAGGGAAAACAAGATTATTCCTGGTCTCGATGCAGAACTGGCAAAACTAGTTAATCCAGAGCTGATTGACGAGCCTATAGTAGATGTGGTAAATGTTGAAACGCCAGTTGCTGTTGCCACTCAGTCTGAGGCAGCTGCAAAGACTGACGAGAAGCAGAAGAAGGAAAAGCCGGGTAGGCTGATCTAAAAAGTAGTTGACCCCCTCCGATTAATTTTGGAGGGTTTTTAATATCTGTCAAGATCTTTACAAAGTTAAAAATATTTGTAGTATCAGGGACGTGAGGAGTACTTTGATAATTTGTTTAACTTTCCGATAATTAGTCGGAGAGAGAGGAGGAGAATATGGGTGGCGGTGGAACATATTATGATCGGGATGTTACGGCTACAGCTGTTCGTAACAGTGGAGGTAAGAGTTATTCATCGGTTGCGGAAGAACTAACGTCTAGAACTGTTGCGGACCCGTCTCTATTCCCGCTCAACAGAAAGATTAGGTCTCTATCAAAATATCCGGTAGGTTGGGTTTTTGATGAGACCGGGTCAATGGGAGATCTGCCGAAGATTTTGGTAGATAAAGCGGCGATGGTTATGGGAGAGATTGGTCGTCTTGGCTATCTCGACAAGCCAGAGTTCTGCGTGGGCGCGGTTGGGGATGTTGAGCCGGGCAACGAAGTAGCGCCTCTTCAGATCGGGGAGTTTTGTCCTCCCAAGAATCTTGATGAATGGTTTAAGCGAATTTACTTGGAGGGTAATGGCGGCGGACAGGCTAAAGAGTCATACGAGTTGATGGCCGCGTTTTGGGCTGACAAATGTGAGATGCCCAATGCTGTTTGTCCAATGTTTATCATTACCGGTGATGAAGGGTTTCGCGAGACCATTCCAACATACACTCTCAATACCAGATTTGGTGGATCTAATGAGTCAATGACTGCAACTCAGGTCTTTGGTAAGCTTCTTGAAAAGTTCAAGGGTAATGTAATCCTTATTCGTAGAACGTATGGTGGATATCAGAATGAACAGATTTACAAGCAGTGGGCCGGTGTTCTCGGCGAAGGCAGAATTATCACTCTCGAAAGCGATCTTGCTATCGGTGATGTTGTGGTTGGCACGGTCGCACTCGTTTCAGGGGCACGTACTCTTGAAGAGTATGTTGAAGATATGAAGAACCGGCCATTGACCCTCGGTAATACTAAGTTAGTTAGATAGGGACTAAGTGGCCCGTCCCTATATTGGGACGGGCCTTAAATATTTAGGAAAGGTGGTGATACAGAAGTGGCTAACGCAATCATTACTTGCGATCTTGGTCTTGGTGATAGTGGCAAGGGAACGACGGTTGACTTTTTAACTAGAGTGCTTAAACCAGATCTGATTGTGAGACACAATGGAGGTTCGCAGGCTGCTCATAACGTTGTAACTCCTGAAGGAGTATGGCACTGTTTCGCATCGTTCGGAGCGGGCATGTTAGTTCCAGGAACAAAAACTTTTTTGTCGTCAAAAATGATTATCTCTCCGGACGCTTTTCTGAATGAAGGGGAGGCCTTGATCGCTAAAGGCGTGACGGATGTATTCGAAAGAACATACATAAGTCATAATAGCCCAGTCGTAACACCCTGGCATACCATGGTTGGTCAGATGCTTGAGCTTGAGAGAGGCGACAAACGTCATGGATCTTGTGGTATGGGTATTGGCCAGGCTGTTTACGATAGCGACGCTGGCAGAGGAATCATTGTTGGAGACCTGTTTGGTTACGAGAAGCTTCTTAAAAAGTTGACACAAATTTTTGAGGCAAAGAAAAAGATTGCTCTTGGTATTCATAGGCGAGGCTTTGATGGTCCAAATTCAACAGAAATGCTTCAAAGGTTTGATTATTTTATGACTGAACGCACAGTTCAGAATGTCTTTGATCGATATCGCGATTTTAGTTCACTTATGGGTTCCAGAGTTCTTCTGGATCAGCAGTTTTTGGCGGGTAAATTTGAAACCATTATTTTCGAGGGAGCTCAGGGCGCGCTGCTTGATAGAGAGTATGGTTTTGCACCTTACATTACCAAATCAAAAACTACTCATCATAATGCAAACGCCTTGTTGCACCAGGCTAGATCAAGTGTTAAAACGCATAAGATCGGAGTGGTTCGCACTTATGGGCATAGACATGGTGCCGGTCCTTTCCCGACAGAAAGTAAGTGGCTTGTATCAAGACTTCAGGACAAACTGAACAAAGAGAATGAGTGGCAGGGTAAGTTTCGAGTTGGATGGCTTGACTTGGTGGCGCTTAGATATGGCGCGGCAATCAATGACGGTATAGATTCTCTCTCTGTCACGTGTCTCGACCAGCTGAACGGGTTAAAAGAGATTAAGATTTGTGTTGGTTACAAATATCTCGGCCAGAATAAGGATGTCGAGAGATATTTTGAAACAGGCCGTGATTTGAATGGTAGCTTGGAGTTAACAGGCATAAAGAGAATGTTTGAAGGCAGGGAAGTAGTAGCTAAAATTCTTATGGATTGTAAGCCCAACTACATCACCTTGCCAGGCTGGACAGTTGAAAAACCAATTAAGAGTTTTGGAGATCTACCAAATAACGCTCAGACTTTTTTGCGTTTTCTTGAGAGTCGCGAAGGTCTCGGTGCCCCGATTAGTATTATATCGCTTGGGCCTCGTAGTGATCAGAAGATTTTAGTTCGTAACCCCCTCGATTAAGTCGAGGGGATTTTTTGTAATTAAAACCCCGACGTTTTTGTCGGGGCGTGAATCTTTAAAATAGTTTACCGGGCTTGTTCTTCTTTGGTTTGCCGGTATTTGGATCTGTGGTCGTTGTGTCGGTTTTCTTCTTTGTTGAGTCAGAGGTCTTCTGCTTAACCTGTCCGAGAGACTCGGCAAATTTACTCAGTACTTCTTTGACTTCGTTCGCAATCTTTGCGCCTGAGATTTCCTTAATGAGTGCGACTCCACCTTCGAGCGTGAATTTGCCTTCGCTGATGCCGATATAGACGGCGATCGTCTCACACACAGCATTTGCAGCGGGATACACAACTCGTGTTTCACCAACGAGGTCAGTCCAATACTTCCTGACTTCGTTATTATTGAAGTAGTAAGAGCCTTTGGGAATGATATGGATAACGTTGAACTTATCCATTACCTCTTTGGTAATGGCCTGAATGGGGACATTTGATTCGAGCTTAGCCTTGAAGATCTTTTTGACTTCGCCAGCATTTACAAAGTCATAAGCTCTTTCGTCACCAATGGTAGCCAGGTATCCTTTTTTGCCGCGCTTCTCAAGGCAGTCGAGTGCGGTGTGGCGAGCCATTGCATACAAGCCCTGTTCGTAGGATTCTCGCATGTTACCGCCGCCGCCACCCACAAGTACGACCTTACTAAGCTGGTCATTGATCCGAATATCTGATTCGAACTGGCTAATCTGAACGGGGATAACATCCCCCATTCCTTCGTCGCCAATTGCATAGAATAGTAATTGTGGGTCGGTAAGAATCTCGTGATCGAGAAGGATGTTCATGAGTTTACCGAGACCATCACGGATCTCAACTACCACTGCTGTCATGCTCCCAGTAATGTCGAGGCCAACCGCAACAGCATTTGACTCGGGATGCTCCTCATTATCTCGACTTTCTCTCGTCACCAGTCCGTAAGGACTCAGCTCTTCGGCAGCAGTCTGTTCTGCGCGCGGTTTCTTTTTGGTATTATCGCTATATTTGAAGGCGTCTATTCCTTTACTTGAATTTTTATATGCGTCATTATTCCAACTTCCTCCACCCATTTTAATCGACCTCCTCGTCTACCTGAGGTAGACATTCAAAAAATCAAAGATCTAAATATACAAGATCAATCTTGCCACTTAGACGTGCAGTATGCAAGAGCCTATTAGTGTATAATATACAGTAAGTAATATGTCAAGAAAAAGCCCTCCGGCAGGTTGCCGAAGGGCGTAGTTTTATTTAAGTTCTTTTTTGTACTCAGTCCAGAATTCCATAGCCTTCTTAAAATGTCTATGCGAAATACCATCAGAGAGCATGAAATTTCCATAGCCGAATGATCGCATTAGTTCGATGTCTGCAACATCTGCAAGAGTTGCTTGTCCGGCTGTTTCAAGTCCCATGAGTAGTCGTGATGCACAAATGGCGTCTCTGTTTCTAAGAATTATATCTCGAGATGCAGCGATGGTCTCCTTGGTTCCAACGTGAATTACTAGATCGTCTCTTGCTGCCATAATTTGGAAGATGCTTGTGTATGGAATTGTTTTTAGTCTTCGTACTAAATCTACTCCTTTGGCCGATTCGATTTTCAATATCGCTGTTGCAAGAGAAAAGTCTTTCATTGTTTCGGTGAATAACTCGAGATCACTTTCAGACTCAGTGAATGAAAAAAGGAACTTTGACATCTTGAGCTTTTTGGCTGCCCTAATGAACTCAAGATCCTTTTCCGTAAAGTACCCGTCGAGAGTTCTAAGATCTCGAGCGACGATGTTCACGGATTGTCCTTCGCCGACCTCGTATTTAGGTGTTGGTGAAAGGTATATTTCATTGCCATTAACGACTTTTTTAAGAGTCATTTCCCCATCTTCACCACGCATGTAGACTTTGGCCGGACAGCTCAGTTCAATCGGATGGTTAAGAAGAATGGGGCCATAAGGAGGTTTAGACCACTTAATTACTCTAAGTTGTCTACCCTTCAGATCAATTAGTGGATCTGGTTTGAAATACTTTTTGGTTAGTTCTTGGATTTTTGTAAGTATTTCTTCGGCCGATAGATCGCAGCGCATGCCAGTATTGTATCTCACCCTATCTACATCAGGGTGAGATGTCATTGCCTCCAAGAGATCGTCCTCGTAAACAGAGGGGAGTGTGGTCCAAAGCAAAGGCGGATAATCACAAAGCGTCATCTTTTTTCTGATAGCCATACAGCTCCTTTTTTGTGATGTATTCCCAGACTTTTGGTAGAAATATTTTTTCTATTTCTTCTCCGGCGGAGATTCTCTTTCTCGCCAGCGTACTTGATCCAAATAAAGATTCGGATGGAATAACGATTGAATTTGGCGGTAGATCTTTGGGATCAAAGTTAATTTCCGCTCTCTGTATTACGGCAAAGTTTAGTTTGTTCCAAACCTCTACGCCGTTCTTCCACCTTGTCTGAATTTGGGACTTTCCATCTTTACCACCTTCAATTAGATCACCGCCGATGGCATGCCAAACTTCCTTGTTTGGATATTCTTCTTTATAGATTTGATCTAAGAGATAAGCTGGCGAGTAACGGTTATTGTCGAGATCACCATAGTCAACTTCGACATTTGGGATTTTTTCAAAAGCTCTCTTCGCCAACTCTTTTCTATCTATTGTCGAAGTTGCAGATGTTGAGGGCTTATCTACCCGATTACCACACGGTACTATAAAAGTTTTTTCGAATGACTGTGTTAGCTGTTTGACGATTTGGCAGTGATGCAAGAGTGGGGGATTAAAACTCCCACCATATACAACGACTTTGTCTGTGGGGTCGCTTAAGAGACTCTCCTTAAGTTCAAGGTACCGCTTTGTGAAATGTGCCGGAAGCATTGATTCTCGCATGTCGCCACCGAAGGCGCGTCGACTTACAATAAGCACTGGCGGTGCCTGAATTCGTTTAAAATAACTTCCATAGAACATTTGCCAATGCTTCTCGAGATCTTTGACGAAGCTTAGTGAGGTAGGAAATAGTCGCTTTATTGTGCCGGAATCAAGCTTTAGCTCACCCTCGAGTTTCCCGCTTGTGTACATACCAATGAACCATTCTGGGTCTCGTCTGAATTCTGTGAACGCTCTTACCATTTCATCATGATATCCTCGTCTCTGTACGTTGCCATAATCGAATGGATCTTTCTGGCCTTTCTTTAGATCCGCTGTGGGCGGCTCATCAAAAGACGCTTGAGGAATAACTTGTCGACCATAAACTTCGCGGTTCATGTAATCAGCAAGTTGGTAAACTTCACGCTTAACCATATCACCGAGGACAGCGAGGCAGCCTTCCATGTCGCCACCGAGAGTGCCGTAACCGAATGCTTGCTCCACTTTGTTGAAGTTGGCAGTGAAGAATCCGCCGATCTGTTGTGCGCATGTCGCCAAGATATTCATGCGCGTTCGTGCTTGGAGATTTTCGTAAGCCAGTGATCCGGCCTTGACACCAAGTTGATCAGCGCAAAGGGCTACGTTGGTGCTGATCGGGATGACTTCGTACTTTATTCCTAGATTTTCAGCAAGCTCTTTTGCCGCGTTTTGGAGTATGGGGTTCGATGCTGGCATAGGCATATTTATACCGATGACACTTTCTTTACCAAGTACGTTCACATACAGCGCCGTGCTTGATGCAGAGTCAATGCCACCAGATAGACCTATAACAACTTTACGTTTTTCGGGTGGGATGTTTTTGAAGAAATTCGACACAGCAGAACATGCCGCGTCAAAAAGTTCTTTGTCGTCTTCTTTTTCGCGTTCGGGTACGACGGGAGCGCTGCTGCTCCACTTGAAATCAGATGTCCCACTCACATGGGCTGGAATTTCGAAAATGGGCAGGCCGCTTTCGTTGTAAATTGTGGAGCATCCGTCGAACACGACGATGTTCTTGCCGATATTTTGAACTCCGACATTGTTAACGTATACAAGCGGAATGCCTGTATGTTTAGCAAGGTCTTTTACTATCGTGTGACGTCTCCGATTCTTTTGCCACGTCCACGGAGATGCAGAAAGATTTAAGATTACATTTGCACCATTTGTCGCGAGAATTCCGGCGGGACTAACAGGGTAATATTCATCCCAAATGTCTTCACAGAGCGTGACACCAAGAGAGATTGTTTTGCCGTTTTGCAGTTTGACCTCGATCGGTTTGAGGAGCTCACTGATCGTAACCTCGAGATCCTCAGCGAGTTTTCGGTTGGAATAGAAGTGTCGATCATCATCGAACATACGATAGTTGGGCATTAAGGTTTTGATTACTCGCCCGACATATATTCCATCTGTGTATACTACTCCGGCATTGAAGAGTCTGAAGAATCCATTTTCGCCGATCTTCAGGTGGTCTCTAATTACTGTCCCAAATACTGCTGTAATACCACCTTTGGTTGCTGCCAGGATTCTTTTATGATTCTCGGCGATGTCACTTACGAATGATCTGTTTTCGAATTCATCACCGAGAAAGTAACCACTAATGCAGAGCTCGGGCAAGGCGATGATATCTACTCTGCGCTTCTTAGCTTCCTCAATCTCTTTAACAATATAGTCAGTATTAAGGTCGGGTTTTCCTGGAATCACGTCCATCTGACAGAGCGCAATGTTTATTTCCTCTAAGTCAGCCATATATACCTCCTATTACTTTGGTTATGTAGGTTTCAAAGTCCTCTTTCTCTAATTTGAGTTATACAATATTTGGATAAATAA
>JACQCW010000087.1 GCA_016201425.1 Candidatus Vogelbacteria bacterium
CACTGAAAATGCATTTGAGGTTGTGGACAATGCCTCAAGTACTAAATTTTCGATTAAGGATAATGGCGCAGTAAATCTGGGGCCATCTGGTCAACTTAATTTTGCAAAAGGCGATGGAACAAAAATTGACTTCTTGGCGGCTGTAGATGGATCTGGAAATTCTGAGGCCAATACAAGTTATATTGACCACGAAAGTGGCTATGGTGTGGGTGTCTTCGCTGGACAAGGAACTGGAGGAGGTTTCTTTAAATTCACGACCGGGGGTAACGGTGAAGTGATGCGCATAGCGTCAAGTACTATTGGCTGGCCGTCGGTTGCCATAGGTACTTCTACATCAAACGCTAATCTGACTGTTTTCCAGTCCGGGGGTAATCCTTCGATTGAATTTGGATATAACAGTGACGGTAATAATCATTGGATGATTGGTCAGGCCGGAGGTAGTGGTGGGCAATTCTTTATAGCATCAACATCTGATGTTACTAAAGTGATGAATCCAGCATTTAACAGATTTATGATAGACGGAGCGGGGAATGTAGGTATCGGCACAGTAACTCCCACACACCCTTTAGAGATGGGATCAGGCGCTTATGTTACAACCGGAGGAGTTTGGACAAACGCATCTAGTCGAGATCTAAAGGAAAACTTCACCGAACTTGATTCTTCTGACATCTTGCAAAAAATAAACCAACTCTCTATCACCAGATGGAATTATAAAACAGAGCCTTCTACTACTATGCATATTGGGCCCATAGCACAGGACTTCTATAAAGCATTTGGTTTGGGAGGTATAGATGGCAATAGAGCTATATCTACAATCGATCCAGCGGGAGTGGCCCTTTTGGGAATACAAGCTCTCTCAAAGCTTACTAACTCTGTCAAGGATGGGGCGATGATATTTGGGGATCCAGTAGATTTAAATCTTCAAAATAAAAATATCGTAGAAATAGCTTCTTTAGTCTCCTCGAGCGGTAACTGGAGCTTGGATAATGACGGAAATTTGAAGGTATCTGAAATTAAGGCAAACAAACTTTGCTTGGGCTCCACGTGTATAGACGAAGATACCCTCAAGGCAATTTTAAAAAGTTCAGGTTTGATGCCTACAGAAGCCTCTCACTCGACACCACCATCTTCTGATACTTTGAATGATAGTACGAGCTCTCTTTCTGTAAATACAGATACTGAAGCGCCGGTTATCACACTAAATGGTGATGCATCTTCAACTCTTAATGTTGGTGACAGTTTTGTAGATCAGGGAGCAACTGTTACCGACAATGTTGACCACAATCTGGGCGTTACTGTCAGTGGTTCCGTAGACACAAATACCTCCGGTGTGTATTCACTATACTATGATGCTACTGATAATGCTGGCAACAAGGCCGAGCAGAAAGTTAGAGTGATTACGATTAAATAAACTTATCCACAAAATAATGTACAAAAAGACCTCTGTACGGGGTCTTTTTGTATTATAATTAATGGCATCATGGTCTCCAGAAGAGATGGGTTTATTTTACTTGTAATATCTTTTTTTGTGCTCTCTGGTTTGCCAATTTCAGCTTCAGCTTTTTCTGCTTCTGATTTTAATATTTCTAAAAATAATCTTATAGCATCACTTAAATCGGCAATTATTTTTTCACCTATAACCACTAGTAATCCAGATCCGCCTAATAATAGTCCCCCACCAAGTGAGAACAAAAAAATAAATTCTAATGTTGCTGATGTCTACGGTAGTTTTCGTGTCGCTGTAGAAGTAACAAGAGATTTTATAATTCGGGCCCTCGGTTTAAATTTAAATAATCAACCAACTATACAAAATGTTACGTATCAAACGGTTAATCAGCTCAGTCAAAGCCAGAATTCAAATATCAGTCGGCAACTTTTTGATGAACTTGCGCGCCAAGTAAATGAGTTAAAATCTAAGGGCCTTACCGCCGATCGCGTTCCGCAGATTGTGCAGCAAATTTTACCAGTACAAGAAAAGATTATAATACAGAAAGAAATTTCAGTACCAGCGTCCATGGGCACACTCTCGTATACAAAACCAGAGGTTGATAATAAGATTAGTAGTTTAGGTGATCGAATTTCTGCCGTAGGTAATGTTGCCGCAGTACAAAATTCAGCTACATACAATGCCGTAAGTTTAACAAACAAGATCGATCAGCTTTATCAGGTTAAACTAATTAGTCCAACCATAACAGGTGGCGTTACGGGGCTAGTAGCATCTGACATACCTGCACTCAACTACATGTCATTATCTGGCGGAACTTTTACGGGTACAACGACAGGCACTGGCGCAATTTACTCCGGCATGGTTGGGATCGGCACAACATCTCCTTACGCCACTCTTTCTGTAGCTGGTAATATGGTGGTAACTGGCACCACGACATTTGGTGGTCAGGCATTACAATTCCCATCTAGCAGTGGATCAAGTGGTCAGGTTCTTTCCACAAATGGCGCAGGTGTTTTAAGTTGGATCACCACGGGCGCGGGATCACAAACACCTTGGACTCAGAATATCGATGGAGGAGGTTTTACACTATCAGATGTAGGAGTTGTCACAGCAATTAGATTTGTGGCCACGTCAACTTCCAACGCCTCAATTTTTCCTTACGCCTCCACCACCGCTCTCTCTGCAACCAACGCCTCCACCACTAACCTCACTGTCTCCTCCATCCTCTCATCATTACTCAAGACATCATCTACCGGTCTCGTCACCGCAGCCACAGCAGGAGTTGACTATCTCACAACAGCTCTCGCTTCCCTCGGCCCAATCAACGCCTCCTCCACCGGCCCAGACATCCAACTCTCCACAACAACATCAATAACCAACGGCATCACCTCAGCTCTCACTATTACAGGTTCTGGTAACATCATCACATTCCAACCATCTCAATCAGGCACACTCACCGTGGCAGGTGGGGGAACAGGAGCTGCATCGTTCTCTACGAGCGGTAAACTTCTCTACGGTTCAGGTATTAACGCTCTTCAGGAAGTTGGTACATCAACAGTAGCCGTCGACTCCACTTTGAGCGTCGTCTCCGGCTCTCTTGGGTATCAGGTGGGGGGTTCTAATGTCACGATTGGTCTTCCTGCTACTGCAGTCTCTGCGGGATCATATGGATCAGCTACCCAAGTACCAAACTATACTGTCGATGCACAAGGTAGACTAACTGCCGCGGCCAACACCACCATCTCTATTCCCACAGCACAGATCAACAACTACG
>JACQCW010000088.1 GCA_016201425.1 Candidatus Vogelbacteria bacterium
AAACTAAAAATAAAAAATATGACTTCCTTCAAATTGGCCTGACACTGGAGAGCAAGAGACTTGAGAAAAAAATCAACAAAAGACTTTTACAAAGAGTCCGAGCCGGCATGATTAAGGAGGTTAAGAAGCTCCACAATACTGGAGTTTCCTGGAAAAGACTCGAAAGTTTTGGACTTGAATATAAATTCGTTGCTAAGCATTTACGGGGGGAGATAAACAGAGGCGAGATGATCCGCTTGCTCGAAATTGCTATCCGACAATATGCAAAGAGACAAATGACCTGGTTCAAGCGTGATAAAGAAATTCAGTGGTTCGCTCCTAGCGATACTAAAAAAGTAGAAAAAAATGTCTCAAATTTTTTAATCTAATGTAGTCTTGATCTCGTTGAATTCATTTTGTACTTCTTCCAGCCTTCTTCGCAAAAGCTTGATAAGCTCCACACCCTCTTTAACCTTTTCCATCCCCTTCTCTACGTCAACCTCATCCTCTTTTTCAAACCAGTCAGCAATAGACTCAAGTTTTTTTAACGCATCATTTATATCTAATTTCTTACTCATATTTATTTGTTATTAATTTTATCTATGATTGATTCTACAGACCCATCTATAAACAATGTCCTCAACCTCTCTCCAGTCTTCAAACCACCGACATTTCGAATAATTTTATTATCTGAGCCTTTAGTCAAACTGTATCCAAGCCTCAGGACTCTCTCGGGATTTGCGAGAGTAATCAACTTCTCAATTCTACTAACGATTTCGTTTTTCCTATCTAATGCCCGAGCAATCGCCCTCACGGCGTCTTTTGTAATCTTCTCTGATAACACTTCGAAATTTAAAAATATTGATCTAATCTGCCCAACCATTTTTGACACAAAATTTGACGCACGATCATTAGCAATACGTATCACCTCCTCGTAACTCCTCAAAATATAATCCTGAAGTCTGGGTAACCCAAACACCAGATCATCCCAGGTTCCATTAATGAGGTTTGCAGCGGCCGTAGGTGTCGAAACAGAAACATCGGCGACAAGACATGCGATCGGCACATCCACATCATGTCCAATACCAGCTATAACTGGAATATTAGAAGCAAAAATCTCACGGCAAACCAATTCATTATTAAATGCTTGCATACTTTCAAGACTTCCACCACCACGGATAATAACAATAGCATCCAGCTTTGACTTATGTTCGTTAAACCACCTAATTGCGCCAACTATTTGGTCGACAGCATCCTTACCTTCAACACGTGAATTTATAAAATCAACTTTCAGATGGAGTGGCCTCAAATTATTCAAAAAATCGTGAATAACCACACCATCACGCGAAGAGATCACACCAATATTTGAAACAAAAAATTTTAACTCTCTCTTACGAGCAAAAAGACCATCCAACTCCAACTTTTTCAGTAGCAATTGATATGCCTTCTTCAGTGATCCCTCGCCTACCGGCTCAATATGATCAACCCAAAGACTGAAACTGCCATACGATTTTGTAACTCTGGCCACACCACTAACCTTAACCTCCATTCCATCCTCAACCCCTATTCCAATGCGTTTGAAGTCCCAGATACCCATTACGCATTTCAATATCGCCCTTTCCTCCTTGTCTAAGAGCGAAAAGGACACCCATTTACTTGAAATTTTAAACTCGCTAATCTCCCCGACGATATTCGGTCGCCCCGAAGTCAGCATAAAGTTAATACTGTCCAAAAACTGACCGACAGTTAAAACCATTTCGTTTGTCTTTTCCAGCTCCATATTTTAATAATTCTAACAGAAAATTTCGCATCAAAAAAGCCGTCCGATAAATACCGGACAGCAATACTTTTCTCCTACAATCTCACATCGGAATATGTCCGCACCTAACACAAACAAATAAGCAGTATTTGCGTGCATATTCGGCATCTGGGAAAGTAAACTCAACCTTATGACCAAGCACATGGCAAACTAATCTCCAAAATTTATTCATCTTATTCCTCCTTTCGTCCTTCTCAAGTTTTCTTAAGGCACTTCTTGCACGGACCGCAGCGAATTCGTTCGCTCTGGCCGAAAAAGTCAGCGGGGCAAACCATTTGCCTCTGTTTTGTAGTAATGCCTTGCCACCAGTCGGCCGTACGTGGATGCTCCAAGTCTCTACCACGTAGTTCGTGATTCGGAAACAGCACTGAACCCTCTGGTAAATCGGCTGGCACTTCCCCATCAACAGTCAGATAACACATTCGAAGATTGTAGGCATGGTGATAAACTATCGCTTCACTCCAGTTATCCTTGTCTACGGAAAGATTCAAAACAAGATTAGGAATTTCAACGAGCGGCTCAATGTATTCGAATGACCTTGTATATATCCAGTGGGAGACCTTGGGCGTCTTCAAACAAACTTCGCGAATAAACTGGGCATGTTGAGGTGACGTAATATCGCCCGAGACATGCCAACGAAATCCGCCGGAACAGTTAGCGCTAATGTACTCCACAAACGCGTCTGCAACCAGCGCAGTTAAGACCTTATCAGCAAGAACAGTTCGAAACACACCGCTGTTTAGCACATACTTATCGTGAACTTCCTGCTCCTTAACTTCAAGCTTGTGCACATAACAGATACTTTTACACGTAGCTGTGGCAAATGGACAGTCTACAACTTGCACAAGTGAAAAAGCATTGGCAATCGGATGATCGAACTCACCATTATCTCGTGTGACCTTACCATTACCGTCGAACCAAATTGTGATTATGCTACCGTCCGGTTTTTTGACATCGATACTCGCTAAGGCAAAGATCGTTTTTTCCATAACGCTTCCTTTCACTCTTCATGTTTTCAAGGATCAAAGATGATTCACACTAACACAAAAATACGCTACTTAGCAAGATTGCTGGTTTGGCTTTTAGACCAGAATAAGCTATATTTATGGATATATTGGGAGTTTAGTTAAGTGGTATAACTGCGGTCTCCAAAACCGCCGTCGGGGGTTCGATTCCCTCAACTCCCGCAGAGTTAGCGAGACATATTATGTCTCGCGTGAGGGAATCGAAGCCCGATTGAGATACTTTATGAGCAAAGCGAAATAAAATATCCAATTGGGATACTGTTCATGTAATGAAAAATTCCCCCAGTTCTGCTATAATAATCCCATGCTCTTAAACCCATACAAAATAGTTGGCGCCATTGGACTCATCTTGATCACAGCCGGAATCTTAGTCAAAGATAGAAAAAAGGAGGATCTCTTGTATATCTTGGGTGGCTTACTTCTTGAGATTTATAGCATCTATATTCAAGACACATTATTTATTACTCTCCAAATAATTTTTACAATCTCAGCAGTTTACGACTACACAAAATCAAAGTAGTCTAATTCTATAACAAAAGAAACCAAGATTATTTCTTGGTTTCTTTTGTTTTAGTTGTTTTCGCTCCAATCACTTTCTTTTCTGCAACAACCGGAGATTTTTTAGCAACGGGTGCTTTCTTTTTTGGAGCAGCCTTAAGAGGTAATTTAGCCTCTTTATGCAAGGTCTGCTTTCTGCACCATTTACAATACTTTCGCAACTCGATCTTTCTCTGGACCATCTTTTTGGGATTAGTGTGAGTGATATACCCGGCGCGGCCGCAGTTCTCACAACGCAATCCAATTAAATTCTTCTGTGACATAAAATTGTTCAAATAAAACTAAATGTGATATAACAGTAGTACAAATCGGATAATAAATCAAGTCTTTATGCTTATATCTAACAGTTGGAAAGAATACGAAGTTCTTGACGCCGGCGACGGTGCCAAGCTGGAGCGCTGGGGCCACGACACAACTTCCTTCACACTTTCTCGTCCTGATCCTCAATTAATCTGGCCCAGGAAACACCCAGAACTCTGGAGTAAGGCCGACGGTATATATATGCGAAACGAGACAGGAGCAGGTAAATGGAAGTTTTCAAAAGATCTACCAGCGCGATGGCAGATTAATTACCGCGATCTAAAGTTTTGGGTCAGTCCAACTGATTTCAAACATACCGGCATCTTTCCCGAACAAGCAACAAACTGGGACTGGGTGAGGCATCAGATCGGAGGCGCAGGTCGTAAGATTAACCTGCTTAACCTTTTTGGCTACACAGGCGGGGCAACGATTGCAGCACTGTCAGCCGGCGCGTCGGTCTGCAATGTTGATGCATCCTCGACGCTCTATTGCACCCTGGTCATCGTGCTGGGCTATTTCGCGTTCGACCGCCCGCTGGCCGGGTGGGCCAAGGCCCATGTCACCGGCGAGGCCGAGGGCTTCTGGAAGATCGTCACCAATCTCGGCCTGGGCGTTGGGAGCTTACACGGAGAGACCACTTCCGATGAGATAGCTTTACCAATCAGCGGTAGCGACTTCGTATTGCCCGCCGGCATAACCACCAGATGGTATAAATAAACAAGAGTGTCAAGATAATCGGGCTATTTAGAACAAAATTAAATACTACATATACAAATAAGGCAACATAAGACAGTGGCTTGTTGTCTGTAGTCGTGAATGACTTAAGCTCTGCCAAGATCCAGTTTCTTAGTTGAGTTAGATATGGAATATTCGAAACAAAGTTTTTAAATACTTCCCAAACACTCGCAACGTTGTTTAATGACAAGTTACTATTAACAGGTATCACCGAGGCTCCAGCACCAGCCAAAACGGTGGCAGTACTTTGTTTAATTACTTTGCTAATATTATTCGATCTGCCTAATTTCGTTTTCTTCGTACTGCTATTTATAACTGAACCACTTTGTATTGCTTGATTATTCTTAACACTAAGAGTATCGGGCGAAGCTCCAAGCATACTCAAAACTCTTGAAATAATTCCCGAACTCTGTGGCTGGTTTGCTATAGTGTTAACTACTGGATCTTGAGAGTTCATAACTGGGTTCACATTCTGTGCCACAACCGGCTGATCGCCGACCACCACGTCACTTGTCGCAAGTTGATCACTGCTTAAAATTACCTCTGCTTCGTCACCTCCTGGAATAGATCCCCTTGGGTTGGTTATTCTTATAGAAATTGAGTGCTTACCCACTCCGACCCCCCAATCACACCAAACATTGCTGACCCCGCCAGATAATACAGAAAACTCGCTTGTGCAAAGTAGCGTCCCCTTATCATAAAAATTGACGCGTCCACGGAGATCTAAGATGGAACCATTAAAAACTACTGAGTAGATTCTTATTTTATCTCCGGCATAAAATGGATCCTTGGAGTACCAAATATTTCTGGTGATGAGACCAGTATTCTCGAGAGTTTGAACAGCATGAACAATCTTTACAGACAAAAATGGGAACAAAAGTATCGCCAGAAATAGCAGTAATCCAGTTCGCCTAAGCATCAATTTCAGCCAACTTCGCATGGCTTTGAATAAAAAGTTTTCGAGGCAAGACCTCTTGGCCCATCAGAACATCAAAAGTTTTATTGGCCTCTACTGCGTCTTTAATAGAAACTTGCTTTAAAATTCTTCTCGAGGGATCCATTGTCGTCTCCCACAACTCCTCTGGGTTCATTTCTCCGAGCCCCTTGTATCGTTGAACATGGACACGACTACTTTTTCTAGCTACGATCTCCTCGATCTCAGTCTCGCCGTGTGTTAATTCTTCAGACTCTGCTTCCCCACCTTCGTCTTCCTCATCTACTTTTGCATCTTTGCCCACAAGTGATTCCTTTTCTTCATCGCTGTACGCATACGAAATCTCCTTACCCTTCTTTATCTTAAATAATGGTGGCTGAGCAATATAAATATATCCGGCCTCTATAAGCGGCATATAGTACCTATAGAAAAGTGTCAGGAGTAGCGTCCGAATGTGAGCTCCATCAACGTCAGCATCTGTCGCAATTATAATTTTGTGATATCGCAACTTACTTATATCAAAAGCATCGCCTATCGCCGTTCCCATAGCAATGACAAGTGCCTTAACTTCATTAGAAGCGAGAACCTTATCAAGCCTTGTTCTTTCAACATTCAGAATTTTACCCTTCAACGGTAAAACGGCCTGTGTTCGTCTGTCTCTGCCCTGCTTAGATGAGCCGCCGGCCGAATCTCCCTCTACAATAAATATCTCTGCCTCCTCTGCCTTTCTGGTTTGACAGTCAGCCAACTTGCCAGGCAATGTCATCCCCTCGAGGGCACCTTTTCGCAGCACGCTATCTTTCGCAGCCTTCGCAGCCTTTCTTGCCTTGAGAGCCAAAATAACTTTGCTTATAATTCCTCGGGCATCGTCTGGTTTTTCTTCAAGGAATTGTCCAAACGCCTCACCAAATACCGTCTCCACAGCTCCCCTTGCCTCCACGCTGCCAAGCTTAGCTTTAGTTTGTCCCTCAAATTGTGGGTCACGAAGTTTAACAGACACAACCGCGGTTATACCTTCTCGGACATCCTCACCAACAAAGTTATCATCGCCCTCCTTAAGCAAATTATTCTTACGAGCATAATCATTTAAAAGTCTAGTCAAGGCAGTTCGAAAACCGGTCAAATGCATTCCGCCCTCTGGCGTGCTTGTGTTGTTAGCATAACTAACTTCTCTCGAAGAAATATCATCAACATATTGTAGAGCAATTTCAACCATCACTCCACCCGATTCCTTTTCCGCATAAAAAATATTTTTATGTAATGCCGTTTGCTTTAGATTGTAAAACTTTACAAGCGAAAGGAGTCCGCCCTCAAAATAAAAAGTTTGGGATGGCACCTCGAGGTTTAATTCGTGTAAATAAAATACTGAAGACAAATCGATCTTAGGATCGATACTCCTTGCATCAATAACCCGGATGCGCAACTTTTTGACCAGATACGCCTGCTGACGCAAATGATTTACCACCCTATCCCAATTATAAACAACGTCCGAGAAAATAGTATGATCAGACTTAAACGTTACTATCGTGCCATGCCGTGCTTCATCTTTAACTTTGACCCTCTTCACATCAAACTGTTTTTTACCCTCCTTGTATTCTTGAAAATATCGATAGCCCTCACGATATACTTCGGCTCTAAGCCAACTGGAGAGAGCATTAACGACAGACGCTCCAACCCCATGCAAACCACCAGAAATTTTGTAAGCCGTCCCCTCAAACTTACCCCCAGCATGAAGCTTGGTCATAACAGTCTCGAGCGCAGACACCTTGGTACCTTTATGTACATCAACAGGAATACCTCTACCATTATCCACGACGCGAACCATATCGTTAGGTAAAAGAGCGACCTCAATTTCATTAGCGAAGCCTCCCATCGCCTCGTCTCTAGAGTTATCAAAAATTTCGACAATTAAGTGGTGCAAACCGTCTGGCCCAGTAGAGCCGATATACATCCCAGGTCGCTTGCGCACAGGTTCGAGACCTTCGAGGACAACAATGTCCTCTGACCCATACCCTTTTGCTTTAGAATCTTTTTCTGCCATAAGTTCCAATATTATAGCATGGTCACAAACTTCAATCTAGCGAACTTTCCACTCGTTCTTACTATTCAAAGCATTAGTGATCTTGTCCATGATCTGACCTATCTCCTCGCCAGTAAGAGTCCTATCCTCTGCCAAAAACACAAGCCTAAATGCGTAGGAGGTCTTACTAGACCCGTCATCAAATTTCTTGGTGAACTGATCAAACAACTTTATTTTATGTAATAATTTTGTTCCGTTCTCTTTAATAATCAGCAGAGCTTCCTCTGCCATATCTGGAGCAGGTGCGAAGACTGCGATATCACGCACAACATACGGATAAAGCGAGAATTTTTTATAAAATACTCTAGCGTCCTCGGCCCTCGGTAAGTCGTCATACGAATCCTTTTTAGGTAGTTGTTCAATAATCTTTCCAAAATCATACTCAACAAAATCAGGCCCCTCTATCGCAGCCTCGGGTTTACTAATACCTAATTTGGACCAGAAATTTTCGACAAATTTAGAAAGTTCTTTAGGTTTCTCAAGGGCTACGGCTAAGTGCAATTCTTCGCCAGCTTTATTCATGATATTGCCGATCTCAAAAACGCGCACATCTGTGGAATCAAGCAGGTCCTTATTTTTTAGATTCCAGTTTTTTTTATCTACTAAACCTTGTGACAAATTATAGCGGAGGTACGCTCTACCATCGGCAATTGGATTCTTGACCTTGAGATGTTTATTATCATCGCCCTTGCTTACGAAGGTATAGTTGTACAATTCAGAAAATCCAAGCCCAGAGAGAATACTCCTTGCAAATTCAGAGTAATAGTATCTGTTGTAAATTCCCGGTAAACCAACAATATGGTCTGGCAACTTAGGAACAATATTTGAGTAGCCATAAACCCTACCAATCTCCTCGATCATGTCTTCCATATTGCCTCCAGTATAGAAACCGCGCTGGTTCCTTAGATCAAGTCTTTCGTTTGGAACAGTTACCACAAATCTATCTTCTTCATCTTCAATAATCCTCCTAAATCCTCTAAGATGTTTAAAGGCATTACTCGTTTTATACTCATCAACAACAACCTGCTTATTACCACCCGAAGCATGTGTTACCATCCCATCGCCAATATAAATTCCGACATGATTAACCCCCTCTTCAAATCTTTTGCCTGGCAAATATTGTTGAGACTCATAGTAGACATTTTCATCCCCATTTCGTGAAAAAATCAGATCACCAACAACTAATTCCGTTTCCAAAACTGGTCTTCCAAAAAAGAGCTGATCAATCGAAATCCTAGGAATTGCATACCCCAATTCAGCAAATACGAAAGTTGTGAAGGACGAACAATCGAAATATCTTGGAGCGTCATATGTCAAACTCACCCCATACTGATATGGAACTCCGAGATATGTCATCGCGACCTGCTTTATTTTCTTTGTCGGATTAACCCTTTCCCACCCGAATCCGGCCACTGTAAATCTATCTAGAATATCAATTACTTCATCCTCTCTTAGTTTTGTTCCAAGATGTCTATTAACATCATTAGTAACCACACCGATCTTATACTTCCTCGGTCTTCTAGGATAAACATCAACAACGTCACGCGCCACTTTGCCATCGGCCAGCTCAAAGACCAGCTGAGACAATCTTTCCATCGCAACCTCGGTAAGATCTGGTGTTAATTCGTGTTCAAAACGTAACGACGCGTCCGTCCGCAGACCGAGCAATTTAGAGGTTTTTCGTATATTAACTGGATCAAAACTACAGACCGACAAAACAATCCTCCTTGTATTACCATCAATCTGAGAGTTTGAACCACCCTTGATACCAGCGACATCCAAAGCCTTTTTGTCATCGCTTATCACCTGCATATGGTTAGTCAATTTATATTCTTTACCGTCCAATGCCCGCAGCGTCTCGCCATCCTCCGCCATTCTGATTGTTATATTTTTTGTACCATCACCAGAGAGCTTATCGTAATCAAACGCATGTACCGGCTGGCCCGTTTCGTACATCACATAATTCGTGGCATCCACAATATTGTTTATTGACCTCTGTCCGATTGCTGCTAGTCGATCTTTGATCCACTCTGGAGATTCTTTGATCACCACATCCTCCACCAGACGCTTCATCGCCCTACGACATAATTTGGTATCGACGATGCTAATTGAAATTTTATCATACGAAGTCACCACCTTATCCAAATAGCCGAAATCGAAAATTTTTGTAACATCTCTAATTGGTAACTGGAGTAGTACAGCCAACTCTCTGGCCACACCCAAGTGTCCCGAGCTGTCGTGCGATCTGTTGGGCAAAATATCGATAGTCAAACAATGATCGTGGCGACCACTGGGCAACTTGACCTCTTCAATAGATTCAACCTCATACGCATGTGCAGTTAAAATCTCGGCAACCTTTTCTGGAGAACCGATCTTTTTATCAAAATAAGATTGTAACCAATTATATGAAAACTTCATCTTTTAAAACTGATCTATAAATCTCAGATCTCCTCCATAAAATAGTCGGATGTCATCGACTCCATACTTTAACATAGCGATCCTGTCAATACCACCACCAAAGGCAAAACCCTTCCATACCCTTGGATCAATCTTGCCGTTATTCAACACTGCTGGATGAACCATTCCTGCGCCCAAAATCTCCACCCACCCGGTCTGTTTACAAATTCCACATCCGCCGCCCTCACATTTGAAACACGACATGTCGATCTCTACAGCTGGTTCGACAAAGGGGAAAAAGCTAGGTCGAAGTCTAATAACTAAATTGCTTTTGCCAAACAGTCTTTTCAAGAACTCCTCAAGCACACCTTTCAGGTTTGCCATCGAAACGTTCTTATCAACCATCAATCCTTCAACATAAGTGAACTGCGCTTCATGCGTGGCATCTGTTGCCTCATAACGATAAACGCGCCCAGGTGAAATCATTCTAAATGGTGGTTTATTTTGCTCCATAAAACGCACCTGGAGAGAACTGATATGAGTACGCAAAATCTCTCGTCCGTTCTCCGGATTTGCGATCCAAAAGGTGTCGTGCATGTCTCGCGCCGGGTGATCTTTCGGTACGTTAAGTGCGTCAAAATTGTAAAACTCAGACTCAACCTCCGGCCCCTCACCGATCTTAAATCCGAGATCAGTAAAGATCTCAACTACTTCACGCAAAACTTGCGAAAGTGGGTGTATGTGCCCCTTAACCTGACTATTTGTCTCAATAGACATAATGTAGAAGTATATAAAAAATTCAGCCAAAAATAAAGCGCCTGGGAGTTAATCAAGCGCTAAAGAGATTTAGATATTAGAACAGTCGACAAAGGAGTGTGAATGTCGCAACTGGAACATACCAGAGGAGGGCAATCGGGCCAAGCCAATTAAAAACGACGAGGTCGCCATTCCAAAAGTTCAGCTTATGTTTCCCGGGGAAATTGGTTCCCTGAGAATATTCATACAATGCCGCCGCCATGGCTCCACTGGCAATCCAAAATGAAAATGGGCCCACGAGCAGTTCCATGCGAAGGACCCTGTGTCCGTAATCAACCGTAACCTTGTTACCGGCACCATCCTTAACGATATCCTCAGTAACCTTAAGGGAAGAGTGCATAATCTTTCGAGTCAAATAACTCACAAAAATGCCAAAACCTCCGAGCAACACCCAAACCAAAACGCCAACCCCTAAATAAGTCCAAGCCACAGCGCACCTCCTGTATTAACGTAAACGAACAAAACTGTACGGCGTTTACCATACCACAATTACTAAAAACTTGCAAGACTAGGCAATTGACTGTGCTACCGCAGACCGCGCCAGTTTTTTGGCGACTTCTTTATCGCCATTTAAAACTATAGCGAAACCGGGATATAATTTTTTGACAATATCCTTCCCTGAAGAATCTATATAGAAAGTAGTCATCCTATTCCTGTCATCAATATGGTCCACGCTTTTTAGATCTAGCAATTCAAGGGTTCCATAATCCAACTCATTCGCACCAACAAATAGTAAACCGCCTTTGTCTGATAGGATCCCTGATTTATATCCATTGATTGCCATTGCCAAGAACCCTCCATCAAACTCCGACATAGGCACGCCGTCATCCAAGTGAAATTGTTCTTTAGATCTACCAATCAAGTTGCTCTTTGCCCTCTCAAAAAACCTTTGTGGATCTGTTGCAGCCTCATCAAGTAAATTATTGATTCTTTTTAGATCTAAAACTAACTCCTCAGGCGTAAGATCTCCTTCTTTATCTTTACCACTGTTCGTTACCTCCGCGGCAACCATCCAAACCTTAACGTCGGGCCTCGTACCTTCTGCAAGGATATCCGCATTTTTCCAGATCGCTCCAACATGAAGCTCGTTAGTCATTCTTATCACGTCGCCAATCTGCGCACCAAGTTTCGCAGAAATCGTCTCAAGCTTCTGCCTCGTTTCCTTAACAGCCAGCATCCCAGCCGGATCTAAACCTCGTAAGGCTCTACCTTCTAGACCACGAAGTTTGTACTGATCGCCGTAGGTTTTTAATTCTTCAACAATAGAATTTTTAACTTCCTCTGGAGACTTTACACTTTGCTGCTTTTGACCCAAGTGAGACTCAATAGACATTTGGTTTAAAAATTAATTGCAATAACCATCACACCATTCTATCTGAAACTTTGATAAAAGAAAATACTTTTGCTACGATAAAAAAATGAGTCCAGTAAAGTTTTTTAAAAAAATAAGCGACCGAATAGCAAATCTAAAATACTACTTTAATAGACTACCGGGGTCGGCCGCTTTGAATGCCCCCTACATTTCGCAATTTATGTCCGCAAATCTAGTTGAAAAATATATCAACGACAAACCATCCTTGGCGACTGATCCAAGATGGGAAGAGTCTGGCGCTAAAACCATTGAAGAGTATCAAATGTGGACATGGAGTGATTGCGGCATAACCTGTTTTAAAATGATCTTGAGTGCGATAGATCACAAACATGATAAACTAACTCTTGTCGAAATAGCAAAAGGTGCAAAAAAGTTCGGGGCCTTCGAAGATGACCCAAAAATGCCTTCTGGCCTTCACTACCAAGAATTCTGTAACTATGTCACTAGCAAGTTCGATCTGTCGGCCAGACCAGAACCGAATCTTAGTTTACAGCAGATAAAACATGAAGTCAGTTTAGGGAATTTTGTAATCGTATCTGTTAACCCGAATATCCGATATCCGGAGTCGCCCACACCGGTAACTCGTGGCGGTCATTTGATTTTAGTTGTTGGCTATAATGACGCAAAAGGCGGTATATATATTCACAACCCATCAGGATATCAATCCAATAAATCCCAGAACCGTGCACTCGTGACATACACACAATTCAAAAAGTTTTTCGCGGGTCGTGGTGTAATAATTGAGAAACCTTGATTAATTTTGGAGCCACTTCTCGGACTTGAACCGAGGACCCACGCTTTACAAAAGCGTTGCTCTACCAACTGAGCTAAAGTGGCAAAAAGGACAACACGAATATTTAATCATACCCGTGATAAAATATCCAGAGACTTTTATTTATTCGCGGTTTGTGTTTGGTACACGGACCTTTTCCCTACATTTCTACTAGCAACTTTATGTTCTTCCATATCAATAATGAACGCCGAGGCATTGGCTGTTTTTTTTAACTCCTTCCGTCCTTGAACAAAATTATAGAATCTCAAAAATTCCTGGGCAGCGGCCGAACTGAGTTTGTACATTTTAGATGCTACATAAGACATTAAGTCGTGCAGATGTGGCCTGAGTTCTGTGTAAATTTCAGTAAAGTATTGCTTGACCTGATTTCTTAAATAAAATGTGTAATCAATAATAAAGTTTGAATGACCGTGATGAGTTTCGTTATTCAAATGAGGCTCTATGTCTACGATCTTTTTGTACAGCATAAAAAGTACTCCCAGTAACGACAATGTTGAAATTGTAATCAGCACAATCATAATTATTTATCGAGAAGTGAAAATCTTGAAAATCTTCTGACTTCGATCTTCTCTCCAAACTTCTGAATACGACTCTTAATTAACTCACCCACTGTCTCGTCTGGATTCTTAACAAATGGTTGGTTAAGTAATGTCCTTTCAGCAAGGTAAGAATCTATTTTACCCTGTAAAATCTTTTCTTTAATATCTCCTGGCTTATTCATGGCACCAACCTCAGCAGCAAACATATCTTTTGTTTCCCTTTTGATATTCTCTGCTATCGTCTCAGTCGAGAGATATATAGGATTACTCGCCGCAATATGCATGACCAAATCATAAGCGAGAATCTTAAACTCATCGTTTCTCGCAACAAAATCTGTCTCACAATTTAATTCAACCATCGCACCGACACTACCGTTTGAGTGAATATAGGCGTGAATCAAACCTGAGTTCAGTTCCCTGTCAGACTTCTTAGCGGCAACTTCAATACCCTTCTTCTTTAAATACACAAGTGCTCCTTCGATTTCACCACCAGCATCCTCGAGCGCCTTCTTACACTGCATCATGGAGATACCTGTCATGTCTCGAAGTTTTTTGATTTGTTCTGCCGTAACCATGTCTAATATATTATCCTATAATAATAAACAGGGTGCAAGCCAAATAGGCTCTGGACTCTCCCCAAGATTTTTTATTTAATTTCTACAGTAAGGTTTTGACTAACAGGACTATTTACAACTTTTGCATTTCTATAGGCCTCTACAACCTTATTCAAGAAAAATTCTATACTGAGTGATGCGGCATCATTGGCAATTACAGGATAATTTATATCGCTAATATCACAATCTGACCCAGACAGACTAATAACTGGAATATTGACCTTTTTTGCTTCTAAAACAGCGATTTCCTCCTTGTTCGAATCGATAACAAGGACCGCAGCCGGCAATCTCTTCATTTTTACAATTCCCCAAAATCTTTTAACGAGATCTGACATCTCTTTGTCTAAAACTCCTCGCTCCTTTTTAGTATAAATATCTAAACCACCAGTCTCCTTTTTATTCATAAGGTCCTCAAGCCTGGCAATTCTTTTTCTAATTTCTGTAAAATTTGTGAGAGTTCCACCAATCCATCTGTTGGCAACATACGGCATATCTAATTTTGTCGCCGCATCGATGACATACTTCTGTGCCTCTTTTTTATTCCCGACAAAAATAATCTGCTTACCCTCTCGTGACATCTGCTCCACAAATGCCAGCGCCTTCGCTAAAAGCCCGACCGTTTTATCAAGATCTATGATATCCATTCTATTTTTTGATCCAAAAATATAAGGCTTAACGGAAGGATGACGCCTGGTTTTAGAATAACCAAAATGCGCGCCGACCTTAAAAAGATCGTCAACTAACTTTTCATCAACTTTTTCTGTTTGTGTTTGCATATGTTTATGTTCCGAAAGTCTAGCAAAAAAACAAATACATTGCAAATAGTTAATTACATTATCGGTACTACTTCTCTTTTATGCCGCCAGTTGGGTTACTTAGGTGAAGTAAAATTGGATGCTCATGTCCCCCATTAATTGAATCAATTATTACAGTATAATCACCTGATGGCAGTGGCAAATCACCTACATTTTGGTTTTTAGTCAAAATTAATCGAAGATTGGCGCTTTCGTAAACACCGCCAGAATTCTGTAGAACGATAGTTGATCCTGGAGTCGTCTGCGAAACGCTTGTAAACTGTGGGGTTACAATCAAGGCGTCATTAGTCGGAGATCCAGCATCAGCAATAATAGTATCTGTTGGCCTGACAGGTACGCAATCTAAACATGCGGGAAGAATGATTTTCTTAAAGACGAGGGTTACTGGGGATGTGAAATCACCTACCGCCGAAACAGTCAAGGGAATAGTCGCAGCAAGTGGAGAAGTTCTGTATGTATAAGTAGTTATACCCCGGTCTGGAGAAAATGCGGCCGACAAGTCTCCCTGGTGGTCAATCGTGAATCCCAAAGGTGCAACATCAAAACGAGTAATTGACGCTGGGCTACACGTACCAAGAGTTTCGCTTCCATCGGATGACTTCACCGTGACGTCGGTTGTCTCTTGATTGGGTGACGCTGTCTCATGCAGATATTTTACTGTTACCGATTGAGCATTTACATCTTCATCAGCTGGTACAAGACTATAGTCAACCCCTTTAATACCACCGATATCCCAGTGGTAAGAATATCCACCAGCAGGAATTACGTTAGCAGTCCAAGTAACAGGCACACCAACAATTGGAAATGGTGATCTCTCACAAGTAACCGTGGTATTGGTTGGTGGTGTATCTTCCATCTTTATACCATAAGCAGATGAGGAGATCCCGCCTGTGCTTTGAAAACTGATCCAGCCGGGCACCTGCGATCCAATATCACCTCCTCCCCAAGCATAACCAAAGAAACTTCTATATGTAGGAGAACTTGTATCATTATCAAAACTAATTCCGTATTGGTTTGGAGAAACTTCTGAGGTCTGCCCGAAGAGGCTTATCCAACCATCCCAACCACCAAGGTCTGGGCTTGTTTCAGGTGAAGTGGCGCCCCCGATGAGGGTTCCGCTACACCCACTTGCAAAAACAGAACAAGCTCTTGCGAATCCGACAAGTTTGTTGTCAGAAGTTATTTGTGGACCAGTGCGAGTTACACCAGTCGGAGTTGTGCCCACACTAACAGGAGGATAGTTAGGATCACCACCATTCATATCTTCGCTGCAAAGCTTGCGGCCAGTTGAACTATCAGGTTGTCCGCATCCAAAACTAATCCAACCAATATTACTGCTCCAGGCGTAACCGGAGAGCATTCTATAATTGGGTGAAATCGGATCTGCATTATACGTAACGTCATAGAGAGGAGTCGCCCCTCCGCCATTAAAACTGATCCAACCAACATTACTACTCCAAGCATAACCAGTAATATATTTGGTTGTTGTAGAGGATGCGTCAGCAGAAACTAGATACTTATCTTTAAGTAAAACAAAAACAGCGAAAACAAACATCGCTATAATCAATAAAGAGTATTTTGTTCTTTTAGACATATGTGGAATGCTATGTCTAAAATTATAGATCATAACAACACAAAGCAGAACTAATCTTATCCACACTAAGCCAAAAAACTAATCGTCCAAGTCTTCGCCGTCTGAATCACTCAGAACATCACCAGCCGCCTCTCTATCTTTAATTGCCTGAATAATCGGCTCCAGGCCACCAGCCATTATCTTCTCAATATTGTGCCACGATTGCTTGATTCTATGATCAGTTATTCTATCTTGAAGCACATTATATGTCCTTATCTTTTCGGATCTATCGCCAGTACCTATCTGACCCTTTCGTTCTGCCGAGAGTTTCTTGGCCTCTTTTTCTTCTTCTATTTGAGATAGCTTAGCGGCCAGAATACTCATCCCTTTTTCTCTATTTTTCAACTGACTTCTCTCACTTGTAGATCGAATCATAATGCCGGTCGGTTTGTGAAAAATTCTTACAGCTGTTTCAACTTTGTTTACATTTTGTCCTCCTGCGCCGCCAGATCGTGAAAAGTCAACTTCAATATCGCTGTCCTTTATCTCAACTTTCACATTTGGTCTAATCGGAAGTATAGCGACAGATGCTGTCGAAGTATGAACTCGCCCCTGCTTCTCGGTGGCCGGCACTCTCTGAACACGATGTACCCCCATCTCATACTTAAGCATTCCGTACACACCCTTACCTTTGATTTCAAAAGTCGCCTCCTTATAACCGCCAAGTTCCGCGGGTGATACGTCTACCGGTTTCCACGACCAACCCTTTATCACCGCGTATTTCTCATACATCTGAGCTAAGTCATAAGCAAAAATCGCTGCTTCCTCACCGCCAGCGCCCGCCCTGACCTCAAGTATAACTTCGTTAGCATCAAACTTATTTTCCTCTTCGTCGACTTTTGCGATCTCCTCAATATTTTTTGCTAAAGAATTCTTATTTGTTTCAAGATTTGTTAACTCTTCGATTACAAGATCAGACATCGATGGATCTGCGTCAAGCATTTTTTGGGTATCAGAAATCTCCTGGACTAACCTATCGTACTCCTTAAAAAGATAAACTGTCTTTGGATTGTCGCGATATCTTTCTATATCCATGATTAAATCTTATCTTACTTATCACTCGAGTCAAAGTCACTTTTCCTGCTCACAGCCATTAGGGAAATTCGCGACAAAAATAACTTTAACTCTCGTTTAACTGTTTGCAAATTCAGATACAAAAAAATTCAAACGCTTTTGGCGCCTGAATTCTTTTAACCTTACTATTTGGCCTTCTTTAAAGTCTTCGTAGCTTTAGCCTGTCGTGCCTTGAACTTCTCAACTCGTCCTGCGACGTCCAAGATCTTTGAGCTTTCGCCGGTAAAGAATGGGTGGCAATTACTGCAAATTTCAATTTTAATATTTTCCTTTGTTGATCCAACAGTAAAAGCCTGCCCGCATGCGCAGGTAACCTTAGCTGCCGGATAATAGGTTGGATGTGTATCTTTTTTCATCCCCGCCAATATACCAAATATCTCAATTTTTGGCAAGAAAAAAGGCCGCGCATCTCAGCGCAGCACAAACTTACTTAAACAAACTTCAGCCGAGTTCCGGTCTTTGGATCGTTACTCAAAACAACGACTTCCCATTCAGTCTCAGCCGCCTTCACTAGAATGTCGTCGAAGGTTCTACCCACCAACTGTTCAATAAACGTAATCTCAACGCCTGAACCTCCAAACCTATACTCGGCTTCAAGTTTGGCGTTGATTTGACGATAAAGAGTTTCGGCTCGCTTACGTTGCTCTTCGGCCATCCGACCGAGAAGATCGCTCTTCTTAGTAATCATATCAATCCTCCTTGTTTGTTGCCACCATCACGGGAAGCTTTGTTCGAAATAGTTCAACAATCAGGTCCCTTCAAAAACTCAGCCCGAGAACCAACCCTAACCTCCAGCATACCATCAGAATTCTTCCTGTAATCACCAGGTTTGATCCTCAATACAACATCTCCAGTCTGACGAGAACAAATAGTAATTCCGTCTTGATCTTCGTCAACAATTTCAGACCAATTCTTGATCCAAGCCTCGTTTGTCAAAATTATACCTCCTTGTAAATTTCAAAAAATCTTTCTGAAGGCTACTACTAATATACCTTTATGTCAATCTACTGCGAATCCAAGGTGTCGATATCTTTTTGGAATTCGGCAGCGCGATATGCAACGTTTGTCCCGTAATCATTCAGATGCCTTTTCCAGTTGGCACCAGCATAATACTTGGCCGCAGCGCATTTCTCTCTTGATACCTGTGTTTTATAAATTGATTCGCAACCAGAAAGGGCGTCATCAAGATAAAGCGCGGTCGCAGTGAAGGCATCCAGATTGTCAAATGGCGAAGCGAATGGAGAGCCAGTAATCGACTGTACTCTGTTTTTATAACCAGTTTGTGCACCTATGTCCCACCAAGTCTTCGGCATGAATTGTGATGGCCCCATGGCGCCACCGTATTGTCCATCTGACGCTATTGGACATGATACTGGCGTTGTATTTGGATCCTTACTCAAGTTTTGCAAAATGTATAGATATGAAGGTTTTTGCATATTACTCATAACAGTTGCACTCAAATTATTCCAGGGCGTGTTGTAGAAGCATTTACCAAGATCTCTTCCAATTACTCCATCCATACCGGACTCTTGTGTAAGAATTGAGAGTATGAAAGCGGCGCGAACACCAATGGCACGCTCTGCAACCCTAACCAATTTCAACGCATCGGCAAATGTGAGCTCTCCACCTCCGGTGATTTTCAAAATCTTGTTTTTGATATCATTTATCAACTTTTGCTTCTGTGCCAACACTTCCTTGTACTTCTTTTCTTGACCCTTAGTCTCTTGAAAAATTCTATTCTTTTCAGTCTCAACAACCTCTTGTTTTCTTTTATCTATCTCCTGTACTGCCTTCAACTCCCTCTCCTTCTCTTGTTTGTCTTGTAAATCTTTCTTATGCTGTTCTTCAGTAACTTTGGTCTGTCTAATCGAGGTGACGGCATTACCTATCGACGCCTCCAAAGAGTCAAACGAACCAAGGTCCTGATAAAAATCAGAAATATTAGTACTCGTTAAAATAACCTCAACCAGTGATGCGGATTCAACCTCGTTCGTTTTTTTTATGAGCTCAGCAGTTGAAGCCCTAAGACTGTCGATCCGTGATCCGAGATCTTGGATCGCCTGACCCTTCTGATCAATATTTCTATCGAGATTTAAAATTGAAATATCTCTCGCCTGAATCTCCAATTTGCTTTGGTTAATTTTATAGCCCAAAATACTGAGATCTCTCTCGAGGTTTGTAGACTGTAATTCCTTTACCTTCAGCATCGCCGCCTGTTCTTTAATATCTGACTCACATTTGTTTAACTTAATCTGCAGCACATCTTGGGAATCTGTGTCGTTAACGGTATCACAGGAAATATTTGTTGATTCGGCAAAAGCATTCTTTGCTAAAGAACTTACCACCAAAGAAAAAACAACTAGCGAATACAAAAAATATCTTTTCACAGAAAAAAGCCCCATAGGTTACTAAATTATAGTCCCAATCTCAATTAAATCAAAACCGGGGAAATAGGTAGTTATTTTTTAGCGGCAGGTGTCGCTTGTCCAGCTTTAGCAGGCAAAGCGCCCTCTTCACCTTCTTCAGGCTTCTTACCTTTCTTCTCAACCTCAATCTTAGAGAGATCAACCGGCGCGGCAACTTCCTCAACCTCTTCCTTACCGACAGAAACTAGAGCAATGATGTCGTCAGAAGATGCAATAATTTTAACACCAGATGAAACTTTCAAACTTCCAACAGTGATCTGATCTTCAAGTTTTTCAATTCCTGACACATCTACTATATATTCGTGAGGCAAGTTAGCAGGTAACGCCTCAACCTCAATCTCATGCATCACCTTGACAAGCACACCGCCAAATGTCTTTGCGGCAGGCGCAACCCCCTGGAATTTAATTGGGATGGAAACTCGAATAACCTGATCAGCCTTGACCATATAAAAATCAGCATGCAGAGGTTCGCCCGAAACACTATGAAAGGCTACGTCCTGTATCAAAACGTCTTTCTTTGCTCCATCAGTATCCAATTTCACAATAGATGATTCCCCGGCCTGTTTCCAAACCTTAGCAAAATCCTTAGCCCAAACAAATAAATGCATCGGTTTTTCACCTGCCCCATACACAACAACAGGCAGCTCTCCTGCTAATCTGGACTTGTAGAGCTTCTTACCAAATACATCTCGCTTTTTAGCCTTTAGTTCAATCATTGGAAGAATTATATATATCTTGAGAAAAAATGCAAGCGCAAATGAAAAAGACGCCCCAATCGGCGTCTGAATTCTCTTATTTAGTTAGTTACCATTCTACTGGTTTGCAATCCGATAGTTTAATGTGAGGATCGCGACCCAAAAACTTAATTCCAAACTTATACCATGCCATCTGGATTTCTGATATTGGTATAATGATCGGCATTATCAAAAAGGTTATGATATACGTTAAATCGTCCGGCGGAGCCTGCCCATATATTTCTGGGTGCCTCCACACAATCCACACATTGCAGAGTATCCAATAAAAAACAACAAAGATCAAACCCTTCAGCAAAAAATAGATAGACATTCAGAACCCCCTTCGTTATTACTTCTTTAAGCAATTCCTGCGTAAATTAAAAGATTTTGTCTGTTAGAAGACTACCAATCTGATCGTATATCGTCAAGTTTTATTATTTCTCTTTTCTTGCCTTGTTCCTTTCTGCTAATTCTTTTTCAAGAAATTCACCAAAATCCAAATCTTGATCATCCTTTTTAAGCCTCTTAAACTTCTCGTGCACCGTCTCTTCTGCGATCTTTTCTCTTTTCAAGACAGCTAAAATCTCTGGTAGATCAGTATATTTATCGCTTTGATTTATATAATTTACCTGTGCCCCATGCAAATTTCCACCTCTCAAATCTTTCACGATCCAATCAACGTATGATACTGGTTTCCCTTTATTTTTTTGTCTTTGCAATCTGTCTAACTCATCGGCAATCTTATTAAGCCTCTCCTGCTCGTTTGTTTCACTAGATTTTAATTTTTCCATGGTTTATAGTCTATTAAATAACTTTAATCTGTTCCTAACCGCCTCTTCTGTTGCTTGAAAAGACTTCTTTAAAATTTTGTATGGGGCTACTTCATTGGGGTCATTTTCTAACAAACTCTGTTTTAAGGCATCTCGCCAAGCGATCCTAATCTCGGTGTTAATGTGAACAATCGAAATTCCGGCATCAATAGCCTTAGTAAAGTTTTCATCTGTAAGTCCCGAGCCGCCATGTAAAACAAGCGGTACATTCACCGCTGATTTTATCTCCCCAAGTCTCTGAATATTTAAATCCGGATCATGTGTTGACTTAAGAGCGCCATGAATACTACCAATGGCAGGTGAAAATAAATCAACTCCAGTTTCTGCTACAAATCTTTTAGCATCTTCCACGGTTGTTAGATTTGCTTCCCCGATAGCGGCGCCAACAGGAATCTCCTCTAAAATTTTTGAGGAACTTCCAATATACCCCAACTCTCCTTCGATCAAAATGTCACGCTCTTCTCTTTTGCCAATCACACGAGCATACTCCACGCACTGTTTAGTGATCTTAATATTTTCCTCTAACGATAACTTAGCCCCATCGAAAATTACAGAATCAAATTCGGAGTCTATGGCCTCTTTAACTCTCTCAAAAGAATACGTGTGATCGGCATTAATGAATATAGGATAGTTGAACTCTTCACGAATACTCTTTACCAAAAGTACAGCTTGCTTTACGCCCAAAAAATCTCTTTCACCCTCCGATACCCCAATTATTACCGGCACACCCAAAACCTTTGCCGCACGAAATATTGCCCAGAGTTGATCGACAGTAGAAATATTGAAATGCCCAACAGCAGTTTTATTTGCTTCTGCTTTTTTAATTACCTCTCTAAGAGAAAACATCACTTGGCTGAAACTATCTTATCCTCAATTTTATTGACCCTTTTATCTAATTCTCCAACCCATTCATGAAGATGATCAGAATCTTTGGTCCAAGCAGAAGCATTAGAAGAAAGTTTGAACTCAACCCCATCAATCCTATTTTCCAAATGATCAAAACCCTTCTTCATTTCTTCTTTTAATCCAACGACGCTGTCCTTAAGCTTATTGAGTCTACCAGAAACATCCCCAAAACCTCGCGCTGTCATTATTGCCAAATCTTCTAAATCATCCTTGGTGGCCATACGTTTAATCAGATCTGTTTTAACAGCGCTAAGATCATCCTTGGTGGCCATCTGCCCAAAACCCTTGGCAACAATTTCTGCCAATGCCTCGAGAGTCATTCTTTTTACTTCCTTTTTCATACTTTCTATTATAAACCTCAGCCATGATATAATCAACGTATGAAAAAATTTGATTTTGTATCAATAGGAGATATTGTCACCGACGCATTCATCAGGCTTGCTTCGGCTTCAGGAGCGGACACGCATGAAGACAACGATAAACACCGCGAGGAGCTCTGCATAAGTTTTGGCGACAAAATCCCTTATGAATTTGTGAAGGTTGTTTCGGCGGTCGGCAACTCTACCAACGCAGCTATCGCCGCAGCTAGACTTGGGCTCAATTCTTCCAACATTACAAATCAAGGCGTAGATGAGGTTGGAGAAAAAAATCTTGAGACACTCAGAGCAAATAACGTCGTGACAGATTACGTGATCTCGCACGACGGCATGATCAGCAACTATCACTACGTACTTTGGTTTGGAACTGAAAGAACGATATTGGTTAAACATGAGGCCTACCCATACACAATGCCGGCAGATTTCACAACTAACTGGTTATATTTAAGCTCTCTTGGTGCCGCAGCGGGTGACTTCCATAACGACATTGAAAAATATTTAGACATGCACCCCGAAGTTAATCTAGCTTTCCAGCCTGGCACCTTCCAATTTAATCTAGGTGTAGAAAAACTTAAAAAGATATATGAGAGAACAAATATTTTTTTCTGCAATAAGGAAGAAACCCAGAGAATCTTAAGGAATGAAGAGTCAGACGTAAAAAAACTTCTTACTGCAGTTCGAGATCTCGGACCCAAAATAGTTGTAATCACAGATGGACCTGGCGGCGCCTACTGTTATGATGGTAACAAATTCTTGAGCATCCCACTTTATCCGGATATTGCTCCTCCATATGAAAGAACCGGAGCCGGAGATGCCTACTCCTCAACCATCGTTTCTGCTCTGGCCATCGGCAAACCTCTCGAGGAAGCGCTTCTTTGGGGACCAATAAATTCCATGTTTGTGGTGCAGAAGATTGGGGCGACCGAAGGACTGCTCCATAGGCAAGAACTCGAAAAATGTTTAGCCGAAGCACCAGCGGATTATAAGCTGAAAGAAATTTAATGCCCCACAAAAACTTCTACAAATTCAAGGCCAGAGATAATTACGAACTTGGTCTTTTGATGGGCGCGCAATTTAAAAAAGAGACTGAAACCGCTTTAAAAATTGCCAAAGAAAATTTAGAAGATTTTAAATTAAAAACAAGTAGAGCGAATAAATTTTTGGAATTTAACCAAAGATACTTTCCTGAATATATCGAAGAGTTGAATGGATACGCAAAAGGCGCTAACGTAGATTTTTTTGATATTTTTGCGTTAAGTTTAGAAGACGAGGTTGACCAAGATTATCCACACTCCGCCAACAAACAGACAAGCGAGAAGTGTACAACACTTATAACCAACAACGGCAAACTATTTGCGCACAACGAAGATTGGGATAAAGGATCTGAAGAAAAAATATCAATCGTGGAAAAGATCGTTGGCAATCTGTCAGTTTTTGAACTTTTTTATACAAACACACTGGGAGGTAACTCTGT
>JACQCW010000083.1 GCA_016201425.1 Candidatus Vogelbacteria bacterium
TCAATTATCTATCAGAAACAATGCACAACTACTCAGAAACTGGCTCGGCCACAAAGCTGAAGAAGCAGTGCAAAGACGAATTCGCAAAGATCCAGGAGCTCATCAACATCAACTATCAGACAGCGGCCATGGTCAAAGTTTTGACCGAGATGGGTTATGAGGTTGAGGAGTCAACGACAGCGGCTGATGGCAGTCAGTACATGAGGGCAGTGGAGGTAGCAGCATAACATGCCAAAAAAGATTGACGTCACAGTGGAACCAGGTGGAAAGATCCTCGTTGACCTAGGCGGTGACCTCGACAAAGGATGTTGTGGATGCGAAGCAAACGAGATCAATGAGAGGCTCAAACGCCTAGGCGTTGAAACCAATATCTGCGGTGTATTTTGCCGTCTACCGATTGCCCAGAGAATCAAGGCCAAGATCGCCGGTATCTGCAAAGATTCGCCCCTAGATAAGGATAGCGAACTTGAGAAAAGGAGGATTCCGTAATGGCGAAAAAAGAGGTGCTAATCGCGATTACCAAGAACGGTATCGCAACTGACTTCTCCGGATTTATAAAAGACCTTTGCTTCGACGAAGCCGAAAAGATCAGAGCGAAGCTCGGCAAGCTAGGGGTCAAGATTGAAGTGAAAACAGCCGAGAAGAAACCCGAGATTACTGAGGACGAGCGGCAACAGTACGCGAACAAGAATAAGATCGGCGAATAGCGACAAAAGCAACTTGTGGCCTTCGCTCCACAACCAGACAGAAACCAAAAGTTTCTGTCTTTTTTTGCGTAATAAAAAAGCCCCTGATCTCCGTAGAGACCAGGGGTTTGTCGACTAGCGACTCTAACTACTTGGCGAAATAAGAAGTGTAAGTGACAGTCTTCCCATCGTCACCCAGAATCTCACGCTTGTACAGCGCGCCATTCTTCAGCAACCACTTCTCGTTATCAGGACCGCTCTTGCTGTAAGCGACCTTTATCTGGGACCACTGTCCCTCGTTATCAGAGAACTTGACCGCGTCCTCCTTCTTGAATCGAAGGGCCGTGGCTCGGAAGGTCTCACTCGGAAGGAAGTCGCCCCACTGCACCTTGCCGTGGCGATAAGTATTCGCCTTCAGCCACGCACCGATCTTCGACTTCAACTCATCAGCCGAGGGCTGCCGAACAGTCGGAGCCGGAGGCGTGTACTGAACAACCTGCGGCGTCGGGGGCGGCGTATAAACCGGCTGTGGCTGAACGTACTGCACCACCGGAGGCTGGTAAGCCTGAGGCGGAGGCGTGTACTGAACAACCTGCGGCGTCGGGGGCGGCGTGTAAGTCACGACCGGCTGCTGCGGAGGAGGCGTATAGCTATCCTCGACCGGGACTGGTTGGCTCGCAGGCCGACTAGCGACATAGGACACGAACTTGCCGAAAACCACAAGGACAACAAGCGCGACAACAATCCTAAACGTCTTAAACTTCATTACTATCTCTCCTTTTGTCTTTATCCCAACGGATTGTCGGGACTTTCAAAAAACAAACCTAAACCTTTTACCATTTCTAATTCTACCTTCAGCTTAAGAAACCCGGCCGTACCGATCGTAATCGGTTGGCGCAGGCTGCTGATACTCCGGCGTGCGCGTTCGCTCCACGTAAACAGGGGCTGGCGCGCTCGTGTTGAGATGACTCAGCAAAGCATCATACATGAGGAACGTCGTGAAGTCCATACCATCGTTGTGATAGTGGTGCTCCACCCGAACCGTACCAGAGCCACCGCCCGAGTAATTTCTCACTCGAGACTGCGCGTTTTTGGTCATACCGATGAAGTTCGTCGGAATATTCTGCGCTCGGCTCTTTTCAGCCGCCGCGTAGAGTGTCTCAAGCTTGCCGATCTCGGCGGTCAACGACTGACGGGCCGGCTGCAGCTCAGTGCGGACACGATTCCCGGCAGCGTTAGCCTTATCGGCCAAACTCCTGATCGAGTCGAGCGCCCTCGCAATCTCAGCGGAAGCATTGCTCGGAGTTGCTCCGTCGAACGAATCGAGCGCTGCTCGAAGCTCGATCTGCAGCTTCTCCAGGACGACCGACTCAGTCTCCTGTCGACGCTTCTCAATATCCAGGTAGGCATCTCGAGCCTTCTCGAGCTGCGCCTTGGTAACCCGAAGCGCCTGCGACTCGCGGATCGCATCAGTCCTCTGATCGTCAAGATCCTTGACGTATGCGGTGATATCACCCCAGCTCTTCATCTTAAGAGCTTCCAGAATATTGTCGCCACGACCCCAGTCTTTGCAATACTGGACGATATCGAATGACAAGAACCACAGTGCGTAGTTCGAGGTCCCATATCGCGCCTTATAAAGGCGTTCGAGATCGGGCGTCGCAGAAAGGATCTCGTTGATCTCCGTCTGCTTCGCGTCGTGGACCCCAATCTGTGTGTCCAGCGTGGCCACGTCAGTCTCGTAAGTGCTCGGATTGAATCCCGAGCAAACCCGAGCCTGCTCCTTGTCGAGCAGATTCTTCTCGTTCTCCCTGAGCTGATTCGCATCAGCCGCCGAAGGAGCGAAAGCAAAAACCTTCTTGAGTGCGTTGAGGCGTTCCGGATTCAGATCCGGCAAAAGAGCAGTGGCGAGATTCGTGACCGCAGTCTGTCGACTAGCGGACGCAACCCGTCCCTCCTCCTGTGCACTCTTGACATCGTTGCCGATACCCTCGAAGTCGCTCTTCAGGGCAGTGATTTGACTGCGAAGCCCCGTGAGGAACTCCGTCTTGTTACCACCAGTCGTTTGATTGACCATCTGCCTTCGTGCCATATCCTCTCTATCCTTTCGCTGCCTAGGCAGCGGGTTATATTTTGCTACTCTGACCATCCTCTTCGCGGGACGCGAAGTAGCCAGCGAACATTTCTACTAGCTCTGACTTTTCCTTATGGACACCCGGTGCCCATTCGAAGGGCCTGCCAGGCCTTGCAACAAGATCCGTAAACGGATCAAAGCGATACTTTGTCAGTTGGTGATTTCGAAGCAAATACTTTCTCTGCTTAAGATCACCGTGCCAAAGATGCAAGACTTCTCCCGGAACTGCGGCTACCTTACCTGCAACATCTCTATAGAAGGGTTCAGCCCAATTCCGAAAGTGCTCAAGTTGAGGCTCATCGCCGTCCATCATGAGTTTCATACATGGACCAGCAAAGTCACCAAATGCAGCATGGGAAATGTAATGATCCGCAGATCCGATGATCGCATACTCATACAATCCATGGCGTTCGAGCAACTCTCTAGTGGCTCCCCAACCGTACCCGGTATGTCCATGTTTCTCAAAATGCCCCAGATTAAGAATCGACGGATCACTAGGCGTAACAGAAGCAAACGACCGACAAACGTCGCCGCCCGCTCTATTGGCCAAGTTCTCCTCCGGTAATCTGTTGCAAGTTTCGAAAAGCTGTACCACTGGCACCTTTTCCAGGAGCCTCATCGTATCGACAGCCCAGTTAGGATTCCCAAAGAGCAAATCGCAGTCCGCCCATGCTACGGCCGTACATGCCTTCGGAAGCCACGAAATGGCCAGATTCATAAGCCTCTCCTTCTGCCAAAGCAGCGAGTTGCTACGAACCCTGACAATGTCATGAGACTCCGGAAGTGTAAACGACTGGTCACCGAATGCACACTCGATCGTCAGCAAGGGAATTCCGGATCGCTCCAGGGCCCTCGCAAAGACCTTATAATTGAACTCCCTTCTCTTGTACCCGCAGGGGTTGAAGTAGGGAGTAATCACCCAGAGACCCTCCGCTCTTTTGTAGCGGAACTCCTCGAAAGCTTCCACATCAAAAGCACCATTTGGTTCCATCGACATCAACCTCCGTAACGATTAATGATTTGTGATTGTTTTTAGTTCTAACTTCTCAATGTGCTTATATCCTGCGAGTCTAACATAAACTAAGATAAAAGTCAAGCATATTTTGTCCTTATGGCATAAATCTTTATTTTTAGATAGAAAGTGAAAAACCCCAGCCGGCACTACTGCCAACTAGGGTTAAATACTACTTAAAGAGAACTTTCAGAATCTGATCACCAGACTCTCTCCAGATCTTCTGTAAATCGTTAAGCGTCTGACCGAAGCCCTTGCGTCTCAACAAAAACAAGATCCCAGAGAATCTCGTTTTGGGAATGATCGCCAGAGCAAACTCCTTTTGGTTTTCGATTTCATAGTGCTGTTCCCAAACCTGAGCCAGCTCGGCAAATGCTTCGTCAACCTTCCTCTTACTCTCCTCGAAAATCTGTTTCGCCTCAGGATAGTAAGTTAGGAGTTCGTCACCCTCATTACCCAAGATGAACGAGAGCATATTCTTGGGAGTGAATGGGTCCTGACCCTCACCCCTCATCTTGTGAAGGGAAAGGTACCTCGGGTTCTTGACCTTGGAGCGACCAATGCCGTCGAATAACACAACACCTTCGTATGTTGCATCGGTCTGGCCACGTTCGACAACAAAGTTGATTACCTGATCGATACCAATGAAATCGTATGCAGACGGTCGGTGCGCCCCAATGAGCGGCGCAACCCTATCTGATTCCTCCGGAGACAATTCCTTCTCCCTCTCAAATTGAGTGAGGAGATAAGCCTTCGGCTCCGGATACATACGAACAACCTTATTAGAAAGCGTGGCCAACTCCAAGGCGTAACTCCGGTTTCTATCCAAGACCTTGTCGAATACTGAAGTGTCGGGAAGACCGAGTGTGTTGAGGAAAAGCCCTCGCCAAGTGATGCCGGCATTGCCAACTGTACCAAGACCGAAGCTTCCTCTGGTGTTGATACGCCACTCACCGAAAGCATAGTAAAGATTAATCAGAGATCCATCTTCCTTATCCCAGCCCCGGCACTTGCCGAAATTGAATGAATCCATCTCGACTTGACCACCCTCGCCCCAATTGAAGAACCTGTAGAATGATCTTGCAACCAGATCGAAGTTATCTGACCGCAGAACCAGCGCGCGGCACTCCCTTACGATCGGATTGGTTTTAGGAGAGTTGATCTGGGAGTAGTTCAAGATCACAAGTGGAACCTCTGGGTGAAACACCGCCTCGATTCCAAGCTCCTTCTCCAAATCTGTGATGGTCTTCCCAGAAAGCAGGTACTTCTGCACCTCAAGCATGTAAGCCTCCTTTGGCTATATTTGAGTTAAGTATTTGGTTTGTAAGCTGTAAATGAACTCCAGGTTTAGCGTGTATACTAATACATAATGTAATAAAAGTCAAGTCTACCTGCCGTCAATATTAAATTTCGAAAGCGATGAGGCCAAACTTTTCGATTTTCTCTTTATAGTCTGGATAACTAAAATATGCGGCTTCGAGATCAGCCTTAGTCTTTTTGTTTGGCATTATGTCTGTAACTTTATATTTTTTAAGCAGTATGGATATATTCTTAAACACAGCAACTTGTAACACCTTCCTTTCTAGCTTCTTGTCTCCACACTCAAAAACTAAAATATCCCCAACCTTAATACTGATATATTTTGGAGTTGCCGCCCTCGTCTCAACCCATTTCTCTCCCGACCGAATAGCATCAAAACTATAAACACTCTCCGAGTTAGCCTGATTAAATTTTAAAAGATATTTCTTTGGCATTCTACTCAAACTCTAAATAAAGTGGCGAGTGATCTGAGACGAGGTCTGGTAAAACTTCAAATTTCTTAACATTAACTTCAGGAGAGACTAGGATGTAATCCGCAAAGTTTGGCTCGTCAGGATTTGTATAGTGACGGTACAGGGGAGTTCTAGTAGATTCAACCTTAAACTCTTTTACCAAGTTTTTCATACCATCTTCTAGAATGAGCATAGACTCTGTGTCGGGCAACAAATTAAAGTCGCCACAAAGAATCTTCGGCCCATCAAATTTATCCATAAACTTTTTAATACTTCTCGATTGCTCAATCCGCTCTGGCGTATCGGTCTTTGGCCCGTTTACCCAAAGTCCATGATAATTAACTATCATTACGTCTCGCCCACCGACATTTACGACCATGTATTGAAGCTTCCTAGCAGAAATAATCGCACTCCCCTTTTCTATTGGATTCTCTGGTTTATATATCACAAAGTCCTCGATAGTCTTTACGGCCACTTCATGTTTAGCAAATGTCGCCAAACTCATGCGGTTTGGATCATCATCAAAACCTGCATAGACACCTCTAAAATCCTTAAGCACATTAACCATCTTGCTATACAACTGGCCACAGACATATTCATCGGGATGTCTCTCCTCCATTACACCGGGCGCCGCATGCAAAACCTCTTGAAGACAAAAAATGTCTGTTGATGCGGCACGAGACTTAAAAAATTGCATCAAAGGATGAAGTGCCCTTCCGCACCAGCTGTTTAGTGAAATTAACCGCATATATTTATTTAACTAAATTTTTTAATGCTTGCAAAGAGTCTCCCCACAATTGATCGTAGTCTACGCTCTTAGAAATAAAAATAGTGGAACCATCTTTTTTCATTCCCCATATTTCAAGATCACGTCTTATGAGGGCCATATCATTTTGAAGTGCCAACAAAACTGCCGCCTCTTTATCAACCTGCCTTTGTTCTTCAGAAATATTAGTATCCATAATCACTTTTTAAATTGCAAAAGTAATCTTTGAAAATCCTTAGCATTATTAAATAATCTTTGTTCTTTGATTACTGAAGAGAAGATTTTAACTATCTCATTCCACTCTTCTTGGGTTACATCCATTACAACCTTGGTCTCTGTAGAAACGTCACATCTCCAGATTTTAATATATCCATTCAAATTACCCGAACCCCTAAACACATCTAGATCCTGCCCGTCTTCGCTTTTGTATCCATCTATGTAACCATAATCTACTAGGTACGTAACGCCCGAAAGTGGGTAGTCCTTCCAAACAGGATCGCCCTCTATCTCAAAAGATTTATAGCTCCCCTTTGGATTTTCGATCACAATTTTATTTTCCATCGCAATTTTTACACAACAATTTACCGCCGCATTTACACCTTATATTTTCAATCGCACTTTTGGTAAGCCACGAACTTGATTGAATCTTACCGCCCCACCCTATGCCAAAAACCATTTTACACCCAAGAGACTCACAAGTTGGGATTTCTGGAATGTTATCACTAGTTCTATCTCCACCGTTGGCAAAAATATTGGGCTTAAGTTCCTCTAATTCGCGACAAACACTTTTGTCGATAAAGTTCTCCTCATGGTGTGTCAAAAAAACTTCATCAACTCCGTCTATTGCTTTAATAATCTCAACTCTTTCCTCTTGTGGCATAAAGACATATCCTTTTTTGCTTCGAAGCCAATTATCATTATTGAGAATTACAACCAATTTATCGCCCAATTTTTTCGCCTCTTTAAACATTCTCACATGACCAATATGAATGGGATCAAATCCCCCACTCACAGCAACAACAACCAACTTTTTTTGTCTAGACCTATTTTTTGTTTTTAGTTTTTTAGCTTTTCGCACCATGACACTTTTTGTACTTTTTTCCAGAGTCACAGGGGCAAAGTTCATTCCTACCAACTTCTGGTCCATCAGCTATACTTGGGTGGTCACTATCTTTTCCTTGAGAGCCACCAATCAACTTGGCTGAATCATGAACTTCTTTAACTTCGCCATTCGCCTCTTTAATAGCCTGCACCCCAATTGACGGTAAAAGTTTAATTAATGTTCCTCCAATAGAACCCTCAAGATCTCTAAAGAGTCTCAAGCCTTCCCTCTTATATTCAATAAGTGGATCTCTCTGTCCGTACGCACGTAATCGTACACTAGATCTCATGTAATCCATCTGCTCAAGATGGTCTACCCACAGCATATCAATAACTTGGATCGCAAGTAGTCTAAGAGCACCATAAAACTTATCCTCACCAAGTTCAGCCTTTTTGCTTTCTAGAATTTTGATATCCTCACCCTCATCCCCAAGCTCGGCCATTTGACGTCCAATTAACTCATCGACATAAGCATTATCACCCATTAAAATCTTTCGTCTTCTTTCATAAATAATACTTCGCTGGTGAGACATAACATCGTCATATTCAAGAAGATGTTTTCTTGTGTCAAAGTTAATACCTTCGATCTTGGTTTGTGCTGCCTCAATTGATTTTGAAACAAAACGATTTTGTATGGGCTCATCCTCGGACATACCGGCCCTATTCATCATCTTTTTAACCATGTCTGAAGCAAAAATACGCATGAGCGAATCCTCAAGAGAAACAAAAAATTGCGTTTCACCCGAATCACCCTGTCTGCCGGATCTACCTCTGAGTTGGTTATCGATTCGCCTCGCCTCATGTCTTTCGGTTCCGAGCACAAATAATCCTCCAAGTTTTCTCACCTCTTCCGTGTCCTCTGGTGAAGCCAAAATTCCACCGAGCTTAATGTCGACCCCCCTTCCTGCCATGTTTGTCGCGATAACTACCCCGCCCTTTTTACCAGCTCCTGCAATAATTTCACCCTCACGTTCATGATTTTTAGCGTTTAAAATTTCGTGAACAACACCCTCACGCTTCAAATATTGCGACAACATCTCATTCTTCTCGATCGAAACGGTTCCCACCAAAACTGGCTGCCCCTTTTTATTGAGATCTTTAATCTTCGATGCGATCGCCTTAAACTTTCCAGACTCTGACTGAAAGATCAAATCCTCCTGATCTTTACGGGCTGTTTTTTTGTTTGTTGGAATTACGACTGTGTCTAAATTGTAAACCTTATTAAATTCTTCAGCCGAAGTTACAGCTGTTCCGGTCATTCCCGCCAACTTTTTATACATTCTAAAATAGTTTTGTAAAGTTATGCTTGCAGTTGTTCGCGACTCTTTTTGTACTGCAACCCCTTCTTTCGCCTCAACCGCCTGGTGTAACCCCTCTGACCACCTACGCCCCGGCTGAAGACGACCTGTCGATTCATCAACAATTATTATCTCGCCATTTTTAACCACGTACTCTTTATCAAGACGATAAAGCGCTTTCGCACGAACAGCCGTTTCTAAGTGATGCACATATTTAATCCCTCCCTCCGTATATATATTGTCTACCCCCAAAAACTTTTCGGCTTTATTTATTCCAGCTTCTGATATTGCGATAGTTTTAAACTTTTCATCAATCGTGAAGTCCTCATCTCTATTCATCCTCACGGCCAATTTTGCAAAGGTTTTATAAAGATCCTCTGATTCAGAAGTTGCTGAGGAAATAATTAAAGGTGTCCTCGCATCGTCGATCAAAATGGAATCAACTTCGTCGACAATCGCAAAGTTGTGAATTGTGTGACCCTCATTGTCGATACGCTGGACAATGTCATTTGGATCGTAGTTGATATTGTCTCGGAGATAGTCAAAACCGAACTCATGATTTGTGCCATAGGTAATATCAGCCGAATACGCCTCTTTGCGCGTGCATGGTTTCAAAAAATCATACACAACTCTAAATGAACCGAGCTCGTCTCTCTCCTCGTCAGACTCGCTGTGCTTGGGGTCGTAAATATACGAAGACTGATGGTTGATAACGGCAACAGACAAGCCGAGTAGATTATAAATCTGACCCATCCACACCGTATCACGTCTGGCCAGGTAATCGTTTACCGTAACAACGTGTACACCCTGAGAGGAAAGTGCATTCAAATACACTGGCAGCGTGGCCATTAAACTCTTACCCTCACCGGTGCGCATCTCAGCTATTTTACCTTGATGCAAAACAACTCCCGCGGTTAGTTGGACATCGTAATGTCTCTCCTTAAGCGTCCGCTTAGCAGCCTCTCTTACAAGAGCAAAAGCCTCGGGCAATATATCATCCAAACTTTCACCACCCGAAAGACGCTGCCTAAAATCGTTAGTTTGTTTTTTGAATTTGTCATCACCAAGCAAAGCAAAACCAGCCTCAAATGAAGCTACTTTCTCAACGGTTGGCTTCAGCACAGCAACCTTTCTTTCGCTTGGTGATCCAAATATTTTATCTAAAATATACATAAATCTATGGACGCCATTATAGCAGATATCAACAATTTGAGAAACGATACATCCACCATGCAAAAACCCCCCGCAAGGAGAGGTTTTTGTAAACAGAATCAAGAAACTATCGCTTCTTCTTTTTTGCTGCTGGCTTCTTCTTTGCCATTTTCTTTGCTTTCTTCATTGCCATTTTAATTTACCAAGAACTCACAACAATATTCGACCTTTAAATTTTTTATTCGAAAAAATTTTTTCAGAAAATATTGTCGCTAATGTTTTAATTATCTCTTAAATAAAACAAAACAACAATGACAATCTGTCTAATAATGTGGATAA
>JACQCW010000027.1 GCA_016201425.1 Candidatus Vogelbacteria bacterium
AATGATGAGGAAGATAGCGAGACTCCTCGCAAGGGGATCACTATGGTTTCGAGCGATAGCGGAGAACTTCTTGAGCCTGTTGTTATGGACCACCTTCAGGATGTGGTCGACTTCTTTCAGTCACAGATCACCAACTTGAATCAGGACGAGTGGAAAATCTACAGGTTTGATGAGGAAGATGAGGATTATCCGGATGCGTTTATTTTTTGTGCTGTTGATAACAAGACGGGTGAATCGATCGATCTTCCTTATGCAATTCTTCCGAAGGATTCTTTGACCGAGGAAGAGGAGATGGAGATTATGGCGATTGATCTCATTGTTGAGCCAGATGATGAAGACGAAGAGGACGAAACTTTAGAGACCTCTGCTGAAGATGGTGATGACAACTCCGAAGAGGAGAATGAGGTAAAGCCGACTAGCACCCTTCCTGCTCCTTATACTGGATATACGGTTCACTAAGAACTTCCAAACCCCGACAGAAATGTCGGGCCTTTTATTTGAGAGTAGTTACTACAGTTTGGTGGACCTGGGGAGAATCGGACTCCCGCTTCGGCAATGCGAATGCCGCGTAATACCACTTTACTACAGGCCCAATATCTACATAGTACATTTTGTGGAGCTAAAATCAATATAGAATTTCGGTTTGTTTGACTTTAGTAGTAAAATATTGTAGTCTTGTATAAGGAATTAGATACCAAGTGAACATTGAAATATGTATCTCGACTTTGTTCGAGGCAAGGAGGTTTTTATGGATCAGACTCCAATGTTTCCTGTTGATGCGCGTTTTCATTTTGGCCGTGACTTCAAAATCATTGTAGCTACTGGCGGACCTTGCGGAGGGAAAATTACCCTTTCAAGGAAGGTCATCGACTGGCTCAAGAAAGATTATGGATATTCGGTATTTTTACTTGAAGAGATTGCCAGTGAACTATTTGATCACGGAATCTTGATCGATCCAGTTAACCACATTCCGAACAAGGACTTTCAGGAAAAGCTTAAGATCCCGTACCAACTATTGAAGGAAAATATTTGGGTACAAGGAGCGAGTCTTTCGGCTGATCCAAAAAAGCTGGTGTGGCTCGATCGAAGTGTCCTTGACGATGAGCAGTACGCTGGTAAGCCGCTATTCAATCGAGTGCTGTCATCCTATGGGCTTTCTCGAATGGATGTTCGAGATCGACGCAGCGATGCCGTACTACATTTTGAAACCGCTGCTGCACTTGGCTCCGAGTTTTATGTGAATAATATAAATCGCACAGAAACATGGGAAAAGGCTCTTGGGCGAGATCTTCTTATTCAACATTCGTGGGTTGGTCATCGCCACTGGCGGATGATTCCGGCGATGGTCAATAAAGGCGATAAGCTCGAGCTCTTGAAAAGGCACGTGCTCGCGATTCTTGGAGAGCCAGAGCCCATTGAGATAGAGCGAAAGTTTCTTGTGGAGGTGACTGATCCAGCCACTCTTTTGGTGCCGAATGCGACCAGTACCATTGAGCAGATGTATCTGCTTCCCAATGAGAATGGTGTCAGGTCGCGAATTCGAAAAGTTTCGTGTGGTGCGTCGGCGATGTGCTTCGAAACTGTAAAAACTTTGATCTCACAGGGCAAGTACTCTGAAAAGGAAAAAGAGATTAGTCTACAGGAATATCTCTATCTATCAGGTCGCCGAGATCCAAAACGCACTAAGGTCAAAAAGACGCGGACATGCTTCATTTATAAGCATCAGTACTTCGAGCTCGATAACTTCCTGAAGCCTTACACGAACTTGGCTTTTCTTGAGATCGAACTTCTTAATGAAAACGACCCGGTTGACTTACCGCCATTCGTTAAGGTTATTAGGGAGGTTACTGGGATCAACACTTTCAGTAATAGTTCCCTGGCTAATCTCTCGCTTGGGCCAGCAAGAGCCTTAACTAACGCTGATCTGAAATAAATTTTTACCCTTCGGTATTATGCCGGAGGGTCTTTTTATATATTGATTATATGATCATCGTGTGTTAGTTTGAGAGCAGGTTAAGTAAGTTGAAAAGTGAATAGTACCCAACCGTCTGGAGGTGGCGAATGTCATCAAGGAAAAATAGTAAGAGTAGCAAAGCTAATTTAGAGAAAAACAGTGACGAGCTGCCCGTGTCAGTGGGCATTGAAGATCCTCTCAAAGAAGCAATAAGTCTATCGAAAAGAGCGAGTGCCGAAGAAATTGAAAATTCAGCAGCAGAACGAGAGAAAGTTGCAGACTCTATTGTAGAGCTTGATCAGATGAAAAGTAGTCTCCTTCCGATTGAGCAGGGACTCTTGCCTATGATTCAAGCCAAGAAGACTGAAGCGGCCAAGAAAATAAAGCAGTTAGAGGCCCTAAACAAATACAGTCAGTATGCATTGTTTAGCTACGATCCATTTACCTGGCGGGACGACAAAGGATTTCCGCGACTCGCGGTGTTTAGTTTGAAGTCTCCGAATTTTGAGATTTCGGTTACTAGAAGTTATGATAGTTATTCTGGTCGAACAGTTTGGAGAAAAAAGATTGTTCCAACCCTTCCCGCTGATTTGCAGAGTTGTTACAAAGATGTTTTTTCGAAATTGAACGAAGTTGCAAGGAAGAATGAGAAAAGTGCTAAGGTTCGAGCCACATTTGCTTCTCTCATTCCTGGCTCTGTTCGAGAAGTAATTATTTCTGCGAGTAAGGAATTCAAAGATATTTTTATTATTGCTCAGATAGATAGGTGGGATCTGGGTAAAGACGTGAATCCCAAACCTAACCAGAACTCTCTTGTAGTTGGATATGACGGTGTTAACCACTGGTTGGTGACAGCATTTGATCCAACATCGGTTGATAGCTGCGCCAAGATGTTTGTGGACGTTGCACCGAAATACGATGCAACACTCAGTAAGAAGGGTAAGTCAGCAAAATCAACCACAGTCGGATCCGCCAAAGAGTCGGGTAAGGCAAAACCGGGCAGGCTGTATTGAGCCATTTTTCAAGGAGGCAGACGCGCCTCCTTTTCTTTTTACATAAAGTACAAATGTTGTCGGGACTGTACGACAGATTGATCAAGGAATAGGTCTATGATACTTTGGGATCAGAATGCATGAGAACCTTAACAAGGAGGTTAATATGAAAGTCTTAATTACTGCAGGATCGACTCAGGCTCCGATTGACGAAGTGAGGGCTATTACAAATATTTTTAAGGGAAGAACGGGGACACAAATTGCCGAGGATCTTACCTTGCTCCGTTTTTTGCAAGGCAATAAGTATAAGGTTCATCCGGATTACGATCATGGATTTGAGGTAACACTACTTACTTCAAACGAAGAGATTTATAAGGTGGCAATGCAAGAATTCTCTTACCTTGTCAGGGTTGAGAGTTATAGAACATTCTCTGAATTGATGGTGGCCATGGAACACGAGATTACAACTCAGCATTATGATCTTGTGATTCACTCTTCGGCAGTGAGCGATTACGAAACCAAGGCTGTGTACAGGGTTGTAAGTGGAGCGCCCCAAACTGGTCTCGTTCTTGAAGAAGTTGATCACGGTGGTAAGATCCCATCAGGACAAAGGATTTTTTTAGAGCTCGATCCTACTGAGAAGATCGTAGACAAGATTAAGAAGGAGTGGGGATTTAGTGGCACGCTGGTTATGTTTAAACTCCAAAGAGGGATTACAGACGAGGAGCTCATAGAGCGAGCTAAGATTAGCATGATTCGTGCCGGGGCAGATTTTATTGTTGCAAACTGTTTGGAGTGGTATCGTGAGAGGGCATATATAATTAGCTCTACTGGTAATTTAAAGATGATTCAGAGGCATAATCTTACATGGGAAATCTTAGAGGCGGTGAAAAAAGTATGAAAATTGTGCTTGGTGTCACCGGAAGTGTTGCGGCTAAACTTACTCCACGAATGGTTGAGGATCTTAAGCTTGCTGGTCACGAAGTGCAGGTTGTGGCGACAGAATCGTCGATGTATTTTTGGAAAGAGGCAGATATTGATGTGAGGATCTGGCGCGACAAAGATGAGTGGTTCGGAGATCTTTATAAAAAGGATCAAGATATTCCCCATATAAGTATTCGTGGTTGGACCGACGCAATAGTTATCGCTCCACTTTCAGCAAATAGTTTGGCGAAAATGGCCAACGGAATGTCTGATAATCTCCTCACAAGTTTGATACGCGCCTGGGATTTTGCAAAGCCAGTCATCTTGGCTCCAGCTATGAATACACATATGTGGAATCATCCAGTAACTTCCGAACATTTGACCAAGCTGCGAAGTTGGTACAAGAAGTTGATCATTGTTGATCCCGTGTCAAAGAGACTTGCATGTGGCGATATCGGTAAGGGAGCCATGGCAGACACCGCAGAAATTATTCGCAGTTTAAAGTATCATGAGTCATATTAATAGGACGCCGGCCTACATAAATGTAGGCTTTTTTGTTATAGTATTTGTGCATGGAGGAATTTAATCAAAAACATGTCGCGTTGGACTTCGATAATACCGTTGCATATTTTGAAGGTGGGCGTGAAGGTATCTTTAATTTGTTTGAGAACTTTGATATTAAGCCAGAAGAGGCTGAAAAGGTTTATGAGATGACAAAAAAAGATGGCGGTTTTAATATTGATAATCTTATTGAAAAGATAAAAGAAAAAACTGGCAAAAAGATTGACATCGAAGCCGTTAAGTTAGATTTTATCAACTGGCTAAAAAAATCCCTTAAGTTATATCCTGACGCTAAAGAGTTGTTTGCTAGGTTAGAAAAACAAAGACGATCGTATTCAATTATTTCAGTAGGAAATGAACTCTTTCAGAGGCAAAAAATTGCAGTACTTGGTTTAAAACCCAAAAATGTAAGTATTGTTGCTCGTGTTGGTGATAAGCCGTCAGTTTTACAAAACCTTGCTCTCGAGGTTGGCAGACAAATTATATACATAGATGATAAGGCAAGTGAACTTGACGCAATCAGGCGCGATCTCGGCGAACAAAAAGTTTTGACAGTACGAATCGACCGCCCAGACAGTCCTTATAGAGATGAAAAGGCCCAATATAAACATGTCGAAATTAAAAATTTAGGAGATTTAAGATTTAACGTGGTTAGACCACTCCGCTCTAGATTTTTGGAGAGAACTAATATATAATCTCTTTTATTATTGGGCCTATAGTTCAGCGGTAGAATGCGTCCATGGCATGGACG
>JACQCW010000085.1 GCA_016201425.1 Candidatus Vogelbacteria bacterium
CCGACTTTGGCGCGTCGGCCGTTGAACCCGTTGTTAGAGCGCATCACCGCCAACTCTCAGTGACAGCCATGCCGCCAAGCTATGGAAGCGAATTTGTTTTGCACAAAGAAACGGCCTGACCGGCAGTCAACCCGAGCCCACCGTTGTCTCGATGCGTCCAAGCCTTCACAAAACACTGAATTACTTTATCCGCATCAGTCGTTCCGCTGCAAAGTGTGACAGCTTGCCCAGCGTTTAAGCCTAGCCCCGGGTTCTCTTTACTCCCCCAAGCTCTCTCGTAACACTTGATGGGCTCGCTCGTCGGGGCGGGGCCATTTGACTTCGGCTCAGCTGCATTTGCGGAGTCCGCCATAAGGAACAACACGAGAAGTGACATTGGAACGATATATTTCATTGTCGATCCCCTTTCACACATTCGATTTTGCGTTTTGCGTTCTTACCAGTTATTAAGCGACACGTGGATATATCCGCGTGTATTGCGTTCAGCCGCTGTAACCAAATGAATTTATTAGATGTGAATGTCGCCTATCACCCCGAAATGAATGCATATAGCATGAAGAGTCTTGATCGCGCTGCTATCGACTTCTAGTTGTAGCCTACATAATATTTGATTTCAAATCAATGCTCGATTCCTGGAAGAAATATTTTAGTCTCAAGTTTTGAAATGAGAGGACTCACCTGCTTTTGCCAGCCATAAAATTAATATCATTCCTATCCAGAATAGTAATGTGTTGAATGTGATCACATTGGCGACAAAACCGATAGTATGAGTAAATGCCCAAGGAGAGTTGTTTTCCGCAATTTCCATCACATGCCAGAAATGTCTGACTGACGACCTAGTATAACCCACCAATCCCAAAATCCAGGTGACTGTTACCCCTACATAGAATAAGGCAAAATATCCCCTGAAGGGAAGACTCCCCCACGAGCTTGATATTGACTTCTGAGCGCCAGAGTGCCTGACGAGAGTTAACAGGCCTCCAAAAAGAGCGAGACTAAGGTTTGTTATCACCATTAGCAGGGATAGTCCCACACGAAAATCAAAAGGGACAAAATAACCGTAGATGCCAAGCCCTAGAATGTTGAGGCCACCAGCAATGAAAAGTCCAAGGAGTATTGACTCCATCCAGATATGATTTAGTTTAGCTGTATATTTTGTCCGCCACCACAATATTAAAGACCAAATCGTTACTGCGCTCATAATATTAATAGCAATCTGTTTAGCTGATTCGCCCCCAAACGTAGAAACCGGATGTGTTCCTCCGTTTGTTTTCACTTCCAAAGCGGTAAATGTCAAGAAATGTGGAGTTATAGAGACAAGAAGACTAACAGTGAGCACAAAAAAAACATATTTCATTTGGCGATGATAAAGCATTCGTTCATTTATAGATTGGATTCTTTGCCATAGATAGAAATTGGTTGCGAAAAACATTAGACCAACCAAAATGAACCGTATATCAAAAGTGTCATCGAGCAGTCCGCCATATAATGTCATACCCATATTCTGACGATATGCCCAAATAGTTCTGAGAAGCCAAGACCCGCCAAATGGAACGGTTAACAAAGAAATTACAGTTGCCAGCAATGTCAAATAACCTGCCCAGTCATAGTAAGCTCTTTTTTCAACGGTTTTACTGCTCATGGCTTGAAATGCTGTATATGCACCCATGACAGCTGAAGAAAGGATCAAATTTGAGAAAAACCGATAAATGTTGAGAGGATTCCATAGCGCATTGTGTAATACATGCCAGTAGTTTCCTAAAAAATGGCCATCAGAATCGACACCTGCCGGAGACAGCATGAAGCTTCCCCAGGAATTGGCCGACATCATTGCCAGAATTCCCAGGAGATTAATTACTATTCCCGCAGAAGCGTGAAACCATTTTGAAAAACCGCCACTCGTCTTTTTCCAGGTGACATATAAAATATATGTCATAGTGCTAAAAACTGGAAACAGCAGACCATAGCTCATGAAGAAGGGGCGAAAAGTAGCAAATAAATATTTGGTAAGGTCTGGATAAAGAACCCAAAGCGCTATCGACAAAAGTACTCCTAGAATAATTGCCACCGACAAAACCACAATTAAAATTTGCAATATTTGGTAGGCAAAAAGATCACACCACAAAGCGGTTTCTTTTTTTTTCGCAACTAAGCTTGCCAATTCAAGGATCATGATCCAAAACAAACCACCAAAGATTAAACTTCCATAATAGAGATGCTGTTGAGCCACCACCCATATGATCAGACGACTTTCATTAAATGGAAAAGGCAGGTTAAATCTTGGATAGTCTTTAGCACTCAGTTTGGGCGCAGCAGGTCCTGAAACTATTCCGTTTGTTCCATAGTAAATATCTTTTGAAACGGGTGGACCGGAGGTTTGCGATTGTTCATTCGGAATGAATTTTTCGTACGCCGCTCTAACTTCCTTCGGAGTGGGAGGGGTGATTCCCTCTCTTACAAATAACCATGTTTCAATAGCAACCAGTTCTTCGATCGAAAGTCCAATCGGCGGCTTATGAATTTCCGGCATGGGGCTTTCTCGGTCATTCGACCCTCTAATACCAAAACCTTCTGCAACATAACAAGACGGACAAATCTGGGATTCGGCTATATATTCGGCTGCAGATGTTGCCCGACCACTCCCTGGATATGACTCGCGGGCTAGAGTTAGATTCGGGTTTAAATATCTTGGTTCCCTTATGCGTTTGCTTGCTCTTTTTATAATCCCAAATAAGTTCGGCGCTCTTTCACTTATGGCATCTGAAAGAAATCCGTGGCATAAAGGGCATTGTCCCTTTCCAGCTCCTTTCATCGCCTTCGGGTCATCAAAGATAATGTATGCACCGAACTCGGCAAGTTTGTGGGCGGGCATAGTTTCAATCTGCTTCATGTTATATACAGTGGGTTCAGGTGGCTTTCGGACTTCATATTGAAAAAGCCAATTTGCATATAAAGAATAAATTGCCAGGATCAACAGAGAAAATCCAATGGTTAAAAGGAGAGTGCGTATCTTCGGAAAAAGCGATGAGGTTAGGAAAGAAAATATAGAGAAAAACAGGAAGGTGAGAGCGAAAACCAATTGACTCATTGGGAACTGCCTGTCACTTAAGACTTGTGAAGCTAGCTAGTTAAAAAGGTACTTTATAATTTGGTTCTTAACCCAGGAATTATAGGCAATTACAGGTCCAAAAGCGAGGAATACCAAAAGAAAAGTGTGACGAATCTAAATTTCCTACGACGCACACTTTCTGGAGGTTTCTCTTGACGTTAACATTTCCCAATACTAGAAGTCGGTTAAAGTGGTTTGCGAGCTACAACGATCCGGATAGTCATGGGAAGCTGAATCTCTTTCCCAACGGCATAACGAACTACCGCGGATTTAATCTCTTTTTCAAGAGCAATCTTCTGGTCCGGAGTGAATTTCGCTATAAGATTCTGAATCGGTGCAGCCATGTCCATGAGACTCCCATAGAATTCTTCCGGTTCCTTGAAAATAGAGACCCCTTCCAACGTGTCATCGGAGATTCCGGTTAATCCAGCCTGTTTGGCCATGCCAAAGAGATCCCCAGGTCTGGCAAGCCTAAAAATTCCAGGCTGTTCGGGATCAGGGGGTGGCAAATCAGTAAACTTTTTGATCGCATCCATGGCCAGCCGTAGATAGGGATTTTGTTCGGGAGCAGCCCAAACTGCCGCTGACAAATACCCGCCGGGTTTCAATACCCTGGCAATCTCCCCGACAGCCTTTGGAATTTCAGGAAGAAACATCAAGCAAAAACGGCTGATTACGGCGTCAAAAGATCGATCTTCAAAAGATAGCACGGTCACATCACCAGTACGAAACATGATATTCTCTAATCTAAGTGTCTTGGCCTTTTCCCGGGCGACTTGAAGCATATCCTCGGCCAGGTCCTGACCAATGACTCTTCCTGTTTCTCCTACAGCCTGAGCTGCTATGAGCGCTGGATACCCGGTGCCTGAGCCCAGATCAAGAACTCTAAACCCTGATCGAAGCCTGGCGTCCCCCACTAGTCGGAAATTTACAAACGACATATTCCGG
>JACQCW010000089.1 GCA_016201425.1 Candidatus Vogelbacteria bacterium
TCAATTCAAGAGTTTTTACAAACTCAAGATAAATATCCATCGGGCAAAGAGGCCAGTCGGTACCATACATCAATTTAAAATTGCTGCTGTCAAAATTAATTAACTCCCTAATTCTTTGCCTCATCATCGCGCCATACGGAGTGTTCAATTCGTTCCCCACGACTAGCCCAGAAATATCAGCGTAGACATTTGGATTTTTGTACAAAATCTCCGCGCAATCGATAAGCCACGGATTGCCCATATGGGCAACGACAATTTTTAAATCTGGTAAATCAGATGCCACCTCGTCGATATTTAATGGATGGGCGTATTTCAACTTTGGATTTTTAACAGCACCGGCCAATGTATCCCCGGTGTGAAATATTACCGGCTTATTATACTTAAGACATAGTTCATAAATTGGCGTGCATCTCTCGTCAGTAGGATAAAAATGCTGATAGCCTGTGTACATTTTTATACCGACAATTTTATTATTCTTAAACCAATTCTCTATCTTTCCTAAATATTCTTTGTCATAGTTTAAAATATCGACACTCCCAATTATGGAAATATTCGACACCCCCTTCGTCATGCCAATAACCTCCTCAGTGTTTGGACGTAAACTACTTTCGTCGTTAAACCCAGCAATGAGCAACGACCGATCAACGCTATTCAACTTCATCTCGTCTAAAAGATACGAAAGATTTTTATCATAATCTTCAGAGAATTTTGTACCATCTAATTTACTAATGTGAGTATGGACGTCTATTGTCATTGACTTATTTTAAAACATCTGATAACTTAGGACAAGTAGAGGAACATTAAAAAACCATCGAGGGAGGTGGCCAGTGACTTATGTTGAAAATAAATTGATCCCAATCGGGTACAGACTAGTGAGTAAAAAAGCTAACAAGCAAGTGGTGTTGGCTTGGAGTCATTTAAAATTACAATTCGACTGTGTGTGCCCGATCTACCCGATAGCCAAGGCTCTCGGATGTCCACTTCACCACGAAGGTCCAGGAGGGTCTTGGCCAGTAAAAATGGCTGAGGAAATTGTTGTAGCTTTAACAATGCAGACAACTCAAAGCAATTCGCTAGATGATTCAGAATCTACCCAAGAAGAAGCTCCGCTACACGATGTCAAACCTGGCAAAAAACTAAAACCAGGAAGACTCTTTTGATAATTCCCCTGCCGTTTCGGTCGGGGATTTTTACTATCAAAAAAAGCGACACCAAGAGATGTCGCTCAAAATTTCAATGCCTCCAGAGCGGAATATATCCACCCAGAAAGTGGGAGGCTGTTTTCTTGTGAAAGTACTCTTCATGTTGAGCCTCTACCGCAGACATCTCCATCAGCTCCGGAACCAACTGTGGCAACCCAGCTTTAACGGCAAACTGAGCCGCATGTGAGTATTCCAGAATGTTGTTTGCCTCAAGTTTGCCGGCTCCATACATAGCAAAGAACCAGCTCGTGGGCAAATATTTGGTCAAGAGACAAACGAGGCCGACTACAGATCCTATAAGCCACATATACATTTCACGCACCAAACTTGGACTTTCACCAAGTTTACCAAGGATCTGCTTAACCTTATTCCGATGAACAACTTCTTCGTTCTGAATTTTTCGAATGTCTCTTTTTTCCTGCTCGTCGAAAACCGCCAGCGCGTGCCCTTCGTACGCAAGAATTGCTGCGAGTTCACCCGAATGGGCCATCTTTAAAAGATTGATTAGTGATTTCCTAGCGTCGTCATTTGTATTTTGCACTTACTCCTCCTTGCTCGTATCAAAGTTTCTTAACTATAGCTACCACTTTTGGAAGTTTTGTCAAGAAAAAGCCCGGTAAATTTTCTTGACTTATCACCCCCAAGAGATAAAATCATAAGCAGAATACATAGAAAGGAGCGTGAGATAAAAATGGCAAAGTTAATTGGGATTGCGATAAAGATAGAGCATAGGGGGCCAATGGAGAAGTTGGGGTGTGCGCTGGTAACGGTTAACTGTGGTATCGTCGGTGATTACCGTGGTGCAAAGCCAGGAAAAAGACTGCGACAAGTCACGGTAATGTCTCAGGTTAGCTGGCAAGAAACTTGTACTGAGATCGGCCAAGACGCATCATGGGAAACACGCCGAGCCAATCTTCTGATTTCCGATATTAAGTTTGGGCCAGAGCATGTGGGGAAAAAACTGAGAATCGGAAAGGAAGTCGTTCTTGAGATCACTGGAGAAACAACCCCGTGCGGACGAATGGACGAGCAAGTAACGGGACTAAAGGATGCCCTCACGCCTGAGTGGCGCGGCGGAGTTACTTGCAAGGTCGTAAGTGGCGGCCAGATCGAATACGGAGACATTGTCTCAATAGAGTAGAAATTAAAAAAGCCCCCGCGAGATCGGGGGCATTACTATTCACAGCAAATTACCACTGCACTTCTACCACCCAGAACTTTTCGCCTTCGCGAACAAACGTACGAGCTAGACTAACCCAAAATCCCTTTGCCTGGAATTCCTTCACAAATACCTCAACTGCCTGAACGGTATACTCCGAAGAGGAAAGCAGTACCTCAAGACGATCGATCTTATTCATCTCGGCCTCCTTTTTGCCGTAAAACGCAAAAAATCGCTTGGTCAGCGATTTTTTGGTAGTTAAAAACCTTAATCAAAAGACCATCTGCCCCATAGTGGGCTGGAATTAGCACCTTATCTCGACTACTCAATTAATATCGGACAGGTTGTTGGAGCGTCATCGGGCCAGTACCCTCGACTCCTCTGGATAGTATTTAATTATTAAAGTTCTGTTATGTTGATACCCTATCAAGATATCATTTGAAAGTCAACTGATCGCTAACGCTCCGATGGTCTTATAGAGTCAATCAAACCCACAGTACGGAGAATATACAACAAAACTGGTAAAGCTAGTCCAACGATGATTCCAAAATTTGTCATTCCGACTCCTATCAATATTCCCACTGCTGAACTTGTCCAGATCATTGCCGCAGTTGTAAGACCGTGGACGTGTTGCTCGGTTTTTAAAATTATTCCGGCACCAAGAAATCCTATACCGGAAACAATATTACCTATCACTCCAAAGTAGCTGCCGCTAGCCAAAAGTGGAAGCAGAATCTGAGGAGTTTGGGCCGCAACTAAGTATGGCAAAGAAAGGGCGATGACAGCAAAAACCGCAGAGCCAGCCGACACGAGCATGGAGGTTCTGATGCCCGCCTCCTTACCTGCCGATTCTCTCTCGACTCCCATGACCGCACCGATTACTAGGGCGATCAAAAATCTAACTAAAAAATCGTTTATATTGATCATTCTAGTACCCTCCATTGCTATTAGCTGCCCCATTTGTACTCTGAGAGTTTGGCGGCGGGACAACCGATTTGAGCTGAGAAATCTGATTTTCGATATTTTGTGTAATACTTTTTGCGGCTGGATTATCTTTCAGAATATTCTCTGCAGACTGAAGAGCGCCTAAACACTCGTCCTTTTGTTTCCCTTGTTGACATGAACTCTGAACACCCGACATGACCTGCATAATCTGCTCCTGGTTTTTTAACGCGTTATAAAGCTCTTGTAAACTACTCGGATTAGGCAAGGAGTTCGCAACCGAAACCACGACGGCTTCTGCATCTTTTGTGGCCTGCAAACAAGCTACGGGATTTCCACCTTGGCCCTCACAAGCCTGCTTGGCTTTTGAAAGCGCCTGAAATATTTTAACCTGCGACCCCATTATGAAAGATATTTTCTTCGCCTCTGGATTGTTTGCTTGTATACCAACGCCCAACTTTTTCAAAGACTCTTGTAACTTCTGTATGCAAGCATCAGGACCACTTGCCTCATTTCCGCAAACAGCATTCGTATCTTTGGCAATAGTTATAACTTCTAAGTTTAAACTCAAACCCTTCGCCAGCTTATCAGCCAAAGGATCCCCAAGTGCGCCAAGATCCTGAACGGCAGCTGCCATAGTGGACGCACAAGTATCCGCATTATTCCCTTGCTCACAACTATTTCTGACACCCTCTACGATCGATCTAATCTTGTCTATATTTGGACTCAATAGTTTATATTTTTTACCAACTTCATCACACACAACCTTTCCTGATGTGGTTTTACAAAAATCTTTGGCCTGCATTTCACTCATATTCTTGCCAACAATGTGATTCAATTCGTTCAGAGCCGCGATTTTATCCTTCTCACTTGGCGCTGCGAGCACCAAGGCTTGGGGGATAAAAATTAATAAAACTAATCCTAGAATTAACTTACTGAGATTTGTTTTCATATAGCTATTTATTCTCCAGCCTGCGGAGATTGACCGGCTGAAGCAGGAGCAGTCGGGGTGGTACTCCTCTGGCCATACACGTAAAGCGCCAGAACTAAAACGATTATGATAATAATTGCACTTTTAGATACGTTATTTTTTTCCTTCATAAATAATACGTAAAGTTAATAATAAAATCTCCCTAAATTATTTTGAAACTATTTATTTGATCTTAGTCTCCAAATACTGTTTTATACTCTTAGAATAACGCTTCAGATTATTTGGCAAACTCCGATTTATTACATCCAAAGGATTGTTTTGACCAAGACTCTTATTTATTGCTTCAGACAAACTACTCTTGTCTTCCGAACTCTTGACTCCCCATACATCAAACATGCTCTCCATCGCGACGACGTCTTCAGGACCTAGCGCCATATTTTTCATAGCCTCCCGCACAATCTCATCCCTCCTTAATTGCTCGATCTTAGCTAAAACATCAGCCTCAGTACCGAGATTCCTTAGCGGCTCAGTGTTTTGAAGACCACAGTTTGAGACTATGTCGTACAGCCTCTTTGAATTGACCATATTTTGAAAGCCTGTGTAATCTGATTTGCCCTCTTTATTTAAAGAACCCGCGATATCAATGAAACAAACGGCAAAAATGAAGTCTATCTCCTCTTGGCTAAACTTCTCTTTCAAAGATTTTTCATAGCGAGAGGCGCTCTTCGACTGGTTAAATACTTGAAAGTGCATCTCGTGATTGGTGATAGCCTTCATTATTAGGCCCATTTTTTGCTCGACGAATGTCTTCACTTCAGGATCACTTTCCCCAAGCTCCACAAGCATTTTTTCCGCTTCATCGCCATGATCACGCTCCTCTTGCCCATTCGCCTTAGCCAGCTCCTTACTGATTCTGTAACCAATTTTTGTATAGCCCTGCGCGATCAAAGCCTGTTGAGCCTTTTCTTTATCGCCACCGTTTTCTGCAACTAAAGCTCTCCACTCTTCAAGAGTAAAAATTCTCTGTTTCTTTTGATTGTCCTCAATATTCATGCATGCATGCTTGGCGCGATCGTGCTCAAGCGCATACAAATTCATACTCTCATAATTCGCCCTCACCGCCCTCTCAATCATTATTTTTGCTTCATCGGCAAGTTCTTTCGGTAAACCAATCTCATAAAAGTTGAATCTACCTTCTTTTATATCTTCGGTGACTTCCATTATTCGACCAATATGCCCCGACAACTCGATGGCTTCATTGTGATATGGTCCTAATTGTGGAGTCTCCAAAGATGGTCGAGTCCATTCCCGAAGCTTGCCTGGCATCTCAATCTTTTCAAGCGTATCATACGCCCTTTTGTCCCACTTCGCGCTCTTTTCCTTAGAAATTATCACCTCTGTGGTCTTTCTACTTGGACCCATGTACACTGATTCTATAGTCATAAAATAAAACTAATGGTTATTGTTAACTAACACTTATGACGGCTTATACCTTATCATCTGAATGACCTCCTCAAGTTTAACGTCAGATTTGATAAGATATTGAAAAACTTCATTGCCCATTACATCTGCAATCTTTTCGTTATCGCCATAATTGGTAAGTATAATAACACGAGCAGTTTTGCCCCATTTATCCTCGCGTAACTTTTTGAGCATCACCATGCCATTCATCTTGGGCATAACAATATCTAAGAGAATCACATCCGGGTGATATTGTAGAGCAACCGACAATCCTTCTTCGCCATTCTTCGCTTCTAGAACACCAAAACCTTCAGCAGCCAGCTTGTCGCGTAAAATATTTCTTATAGAAACATCATCTTCGACCTCTTCTACTATAAGTATTCTTTTATTCACAACTTCTTTACTTTCCATATTTGGAATTATAACATTGCTAAAAAGCCGAGATTCCCATTGGACTACCGAGCCCAGTTGGACCATCAAATCCGGTAGTTGCGGTACACAAATAGCTACCGCCACAGGTGCCGTTACTACCAGTTAAAATGTCGTGAATATTTGTTAAATAACTGCCATTGGAATATGGAAGAGAAGCCCCCTGCACTCCAGAACTTACACCTCCGGCCAATGCGTATATACCGGCCACAACAGGAGCTGCTAAACTTGTACCGCCTACCTTAAACCACCCACTCTTACCTTGGTATCTCACACTATCGTAAACAGCCACTCCGGTGTTTGGATCAGCTACAGCAGAAACGTCGGCTACAGTTCGATTGATACAAGACGCATCATGTTGCCATAGTGGCTTAGTTCCATATAGGCTACATCCGCTCCCTGCCCCACTCCATGCACTCTCACTCTTGTAGCTATTATCAGAATTCAGAAGAAGAGTAGTGCCTCCAACAGCAGTTACATATTGAGAAGCGGCGGGATACTCAACACCATACCCACCATCTCCGGAACTAAAAGTAACCGCCACGCCAGGATGATTAAAATGCGTATCATAGCTGGTCTCACCAGAAAATTCTGAAGATCCATAAGAGTTAGACACGACGGTTGCTCCTGACGTTATAGCCCTATCTACCGCCGCCATTAAATTTGTATAGCTGGCAGAATCTGACTCAATCAATAAGATGCTACAATTCTGACACATTGCATGAGCCATCTCTACATCAAGCGAAATCTCCAAGGCCCAGCCAGCATCCACGGTAGGATATTTTACACCACCACGCTGATCTATTTTTTGGAAGCAGGGAGTTAAAGAAGCGGCAACTGCACTGGAACACGCCGGTAGTAACGGGATATTATACGTCTTATTATAAGTATTTAAATCAGAAAAAATATTCGGATCGTCATACGCATCTACGATTGCAATAATTTGTTTATTCGGTGCCAAAACCTGGCTGGCATAAGCTCCGTGTAACTGTGCCGGTCCGTAACCGCTGGGTGTCACCTGAGTTTTTGGCTGTCCCGCATTGTCCACAATAACGCGCGAATGGCAGTGAATACTGTTTCCTAAGCCCTTAGCGCAAACTGCCGCATGCTTCTCGAGGGCCGAACTTGTGGTATTATCATTCCTGCTTGCATAGACAAGTGTTGAACCAACGATGACCAGAACGCTGAGAGATATTATTATTAACTGACCATATTCTTTATAATTTTTTTTCATTATGGCTTGATTATATAATATATTTGGAAAAAAACAATGAAGACTGCCTACGGACAGGCAAGGACATTAGAACCAGTATTGAGAAACTAAATGTGTTTTACATACCCGATCTTCATAAGACATGGAATATTTTCAACAAAGCACCCATCTTAATTAAGATGGGGGGGAGAAAATATTAATTCATTTATTAAGATAGATGTCCAAAAGACCCTTACACTCTAGATCTGATTCTAGATCCTTTATCACATAATCCGGAAGCGGTATTCCCACCAGAGCTTTTACGATCAATTCCCTAATTACTTGACCCTTTGTTTTATCTTCATGAATAGCTTTTTTTCTAAGGTACTCATCCAAACCACAGGGCAAAGCTATTGTACGCATAACCATTTGTCTATCCTCCTTTTTTATTTTAGTCAAATACAAGATCTAGTTTATTATACACAAAAATATCATATTGATAATACTTACATACAATATGTTCAGTTATATCCCATTCTCCTCTCACTAAAATAAACCAGCGTTTCCAAGATATAGAGGAAGGTATAGGTTTTACCGTATTATCTAGGCTTAAGAGTTCTTTTTGTTGAGAGAAGACGAAACAAATCCATTTCTTTCCAGAACATGGAAGATTCCGCGTAACAAATAGTTGTTAACAAAACCAATTGTATAGACTCTACTTTTCCCCGGTAACGGACGAAGCATTCCTTTGTCTTTGAGACGTTTTAAAATGCGAGAACGCTGAACAGGCGACTCTTGCCCAATAACCTTTCCAAGATCTGAAGACTTAATTTTCATATCTTCACTTCTCACCACCGTGCTCAAAATATCAAACTCCCTCTTGGTTATTAACTGCCGCTCAAGAGCGTGTGCCAAAGATGGTATCAAAACTATATCAATCATATATTTCAAATCAAGGAGTCGGTCAATTTTCTCAATCTCTTGACGCAAACCTTCTAACACATACAAGCACCACTGAAGTATCTTTTCCTTCTCTCCCGTATCAGCGAGAGCAAGATTATTGTAGTACTCCTTACGGTCCATACAAAAAATCGCCGTTGGATTTAATATTCTTCCATTATGAACCTTGAATCCCTGTTTTATAAGCATCGCATACGTAAACATACGAATCAAACGTCCATTACCATTATCAAATGGGTGAATCCAAGCCATCCGGTGGTGAGAGAGAGCTGTTACAAGCAGATCATTTTGTGGGTTCACATCAGTATTTACAAAGGCAACAAGCTCTTCAAAATAACCAGGCACTTCAACTTCATCTGGCGGAACATGAGAAGATCCTTCAATACTTACATTAATTGGTCGTAGCTTACCCGGAAACCAGGAACCTTCACCTTTCCGTGGCGCTGTAAGACCATCAACAATGATTTTGTGTATATTGAAAACGTGGTCACGAGTAATCTGCCCTTTTTCACTAATATTATCTTCTATAAATTTAATGGCTCTTTCAATATTAAATATTTCTCGAATTGATTCCTCTTTCGTATCCTTGGGAATTTGATCTATTATCTTTTCAACAAATTCCGACAATGTCGTGTGGTTACCTTCGATTCGTGCAGAGCCAAGACTTTCTACCATTTGAAAAATATCTTTCAACTGGAAAAATATATATGGGGGTACCGGCCCACCAAGCTCTTTTACACGCAACTTCTCAAGCTCAAGAATAGTTTTTGCAAGTTGCGACCCCCAATCTGGTTCATATATTTTTAGGGGTATTTCCTTAAATTCCCCCTTATTTACATTGTCCCCATTCATGATTTAACATTATATAAGAAATAACCATATAGATCAAGGAATAACATACTATCATGTAAATTTGTATTTAGCATTGATAAGTCTTGGTATTTAACAATTACAAATTTTCAATCCTTATTCCCAATTTTTTATAATACCTATGACGTTGTTTAAACTGCTTATCAAAAAATGGAATCTGTATGTCCCGATAATCAACTATAATTTTTTGTTCTCCGATATTCCTTAGGCGGCCTAAATATTGAACAAGCTTCCCTTCGAACGCAAATGGAAATGCCAGTATCAAACAAGAAATTCCTCTAATATCTATGCCCTCCCCAAAAAATTGGCCAGTGTAAAAAATCCATGAGATATATTTATAAAAAAATAAAGAGGGAATAATCAAACCATAGTAGCACAACTATTCTTTTTCTCCTTAGACCCTAATTCTATCGCACCCTCCTCTCACTAAAATAACCCAGCATTTGCTGGGCTATTTTCATTGTGGAGCACTGTGAAGGATGTTAGAACCAGTATTGAGAGGCTGAGTGTGTTTTATATCCCAATACTTTCCAAGGTGTAGAAGAAGGTATCGTTTTTATCGTGGTGACTTTTTTGTAAAAAGATAACAGAAATTAAAAGACTAATCTTTTACCAGATAATAAAGAGAAGATTTATCTCCCTTGAGACAAACTTTTTCAACATACTTGTTAAGGCTCATTACATCGTAGAGATTAACGATGCGACTTGATTTTCTGATACTTTTTGTGAGTTTTAATTCTTTTTCAGACACCAAAACCACGCCATGATACGGGAACACGGTCGATTTTGAGTTAACAAGATGCAACCCTATTTGAGAAGCAGGTTTCGGATGCACAGTCACCCTTATCGCCCCAGGAAAAGCACGCTCAATGACCTGTAAATAAGTGAGGCCTATAATACAAGCTGCGTAGCGAAGGGCGGTAAACTTAATTTTCTCTTGGAACGTCATTGATAGTTCTCTAAACGGAGTATTTGCTGCCTCGATTGCCTTATCAAACCTACCTCCCGGAGTCGGAAGGTTAAATATCATACCTCGTGCCAACGAATCCATACGTCTCTTCGTCTCTGGATTTTTCTCCCAGAGATATAGTAGTCTTTCGTGAATATAATTTCTTAAAATGGGAAAATGTGCTTCTCCCTGTAAAATCCAGTCCATATCGATAATATCAATTTGATCCCGCAACCCCATTTGATCTCTTAGTAACATACATTTGTTCCTATAATTGATCGCGCTCGGGGTATTATTGTTTCTAAACATATCAGCATAAATAATACCATCCGTTATAACGGTAATTTTTGCTCCCGGTTCATATATTTTTTTTATGGAAGCAACAATATCGCGTAGTTGTGCGAAGAAAAGCATCTCACCAAGTGAAACATCGTCTATTGAATGGTCATTTCTTGCACTATTCTGGCCCTTAGACGGAAGAGTGGGTAAGACAATATGGATTGGTCTTTTGGCATTCACGAAGGTCCTAATTCTATTAAGTAAAATATTTTTAAACGGTTCGAATAGTTTTGTACTTCCTCTCCTAAATTCTTTGTGAGTAATTGTGTTCAATATTCGCTCACTCAAGTCGTTACTCCCCTTGGGTGCTTTTCGAATATTTATTTCAAGATCGTCGGGGTGTATCGGGTCACAAAACACTACAGGAATCTCGTGGTATAAGACATTAATTTTTCTTGGTGAATCAAGCTGATCATTACTAAAAACGCTACCTTCAAGTATGTTACAGATCTCAACATCCGATATGTTGTGTATACGTGACAAAGAGGCTGTCCCAAATCGCCAGTCTTCTTCTAGTGGTGTAAATTCTAGTTTATTACTCATGATTTTCCTTTAGATTATTGATAATACTCTACTCTATAAACTAAACACTGTCAATATCTGATATTTGTTATAACCAAAAGGCCCTTATAGAATAAGGGCCTTTTGGTTACTTTTATGTCAGTGGAGATGGGCGGAATCGAACCGCCGTGCAAAAGATTTTCCCAAATGAGTCTACATAGTTTATTTCGCTTCAATCTTAGCTTTCACCAAGATGTTTCAACTCTTTAACTTAGAAACGAAAGAAACATTAAAGAATCTATTGCCTATTGCCCGAAGGCTTTCAAATATTTGCCGGCAAGATCAAATATTCTATCCCGAAATTATTACGCCTTGATCAATGTATCGGAAGTCGATTGGCAAGACGGCTTACGGTCTTAGCTTATGCTAGAGCGTAGGCGAAAGCAAAAGGAGATAGAACTCTTTTTGCAGTTTTTGACAAGTTTGCACTTAGTCATCTCTAAGGTTGTTTAACGAGCTTCTTAGAATCCTCGACTATGCACAAGTGATATGAATCCTTTGTCTAGGCCGATCATCCCCTTATTAAAACTAGTAACTTTTCAATGTTCTCTCTATATCTCTTTGGGTAGCACGCTTCTTCAAAACATCACGTTTGTCATATTTCTTCAAGCCGCGACCAATACCAATGCTAACTTTTATTTTTCTTCCTTTATTATACATTGCTAGTGGCACTATTGTCAAACCTTTGTGATCTGTGGCCGTCGCCAACTCCTCAATCTCTTTCTTAGTAAGTAGAAGACGCCGATTACGCCTGGGATCATAATCTTTAGGGGTGTTACCAACTTGGTAAGGCGGGATATTAACATTTATTAAATAAGCCTCGCCTCCACGGATAATCACATACGATCCATCGAGCGATCCCGAGCCACCTTTTACCACCTTAACTTCAAAGCCCAAAAGCTCAATACCGGCTTCGTACTTCTCCAAGATCTCATATTTAAGCCTAATTTTTTTGTTATCTATCAACGACATAGGTTTTCCTATTCTATCAGTTGGTTTTGTGTTTGCAACACATCTATGGACAAAATTATTGAAATGATGTAGCTTGGAGTGGAATTCGACCTTTAACTTTACACAACCACGAGGAGGTTGCGGCATGCTTAGTACATTTTTCGGGGCCGTTGTTACCTTTTTTATCAAGACTCTGTCAGTTCTACTCGGTATAGTTGTCTTCGTTATACCCATCGTTCTCAAAATTGCTTTCGGGGCCTTCATTCTGACAAGCAGTTTTGCACTCATCTGGATGTTTCTTGTCGGCCTAACGATCTTCCTGGCACCCATGGGTGGAGTCCGTAAGCACCTTGATATCTCTTATCCAGATGACGATCGTCCATATGACGACGCCACAAAGGAACGAATCCAGATGGAGGAGATCTTGTTCACCCTCTTGTTGCCCAAAACTTATCTGCCACAACTTCTAAAAGAGACCGGGCTTGCAATCGGCACCTTCACAATTGACGCAACTGTCATGTTTGCAATGGATCTCGGGAATTTCGTGATCAATACCGGCGTCGGGATTCTAAACAAGGTCCGAGCCACTCGGTTCGGCGCCCTGATCCTCCCAAAGATCAAGGTAGATCCGAACGACGTGCCCATCGGCTATAGACCAAGCTGGTAAACAGTATCCCCACCTAAGACGTGGGGCTTTTCTTTGCCCAAAGATCCTTGACATCTACTATTAGTCATGCTATAGTGTCAGCAGAAAAATAACAATAAAAGACCTTTGAATATTGAGAACAAATACGAACTACTAACTGTAAAATATCGCGAAACGCGAAAGGAAGGGAACAAATCATGATCAGTGTTATCAAGAAGCTCGGAGTGTCCGTCGGAGATGGCACCGCTCGAGAAGCGAGACGTGCAGAAATGATCCGCAGGTTCGAAAACAGCGAAGTGTACAAGAACCAGAAGACGATCGACGAAGCCCTGGCGAAGGCCGGACAGAAAAAGCCCATCGTGGCCGCAAATCCTGAGAGTCGCCACGTCTTTGTGGTGACGACACCTGACGGCAAGACTCATTGGGCCATGAACCTGACCTCGGGAACCAACAAGGATACTTACCTCGTTGGAGAAGACGGTACGGTATACATCGTCCCCCGCGAGAAGTAACACTCAACACGCTCACAGAACGAACCAACAGGAGGACAACAGATGGACTTCAATTCGCAGAGGTATCAAGTGAAGATCGGACCGGAGCTGTCGAAGAAGGTCTCGGAAACGATCGAGAGACAAAAGGAAAGCTTTGAGAGGTCATTCCTCATGGCGATGGCAATCATCAAGAACCATGGAGGTAACTCGACTATCACGAATCGGGGCCTCCTTGTTCAAACCGAGAAGAATCCGACCCACGAAGAAGCAGATCGTATTCTGGAACAGATGACCTGGCTCGAGAGCCTGCGCATCCTGAAGAAAGGAAGTGTCAAAGTTCACACTCGCGGAGACAACGACCCCGGTTTGACCTACGTCGCCTTCTTCAGCGACGTGAAGGACGACAACAACTAAACGATTGGCCTAAGCAGCCCGACAAAACCTGCTCCCCCGTAGCGCATTGCGTTATGGGGCTTTTCTTTGGCCAAAATCCTTGACATCCTGACTTGTCCGTGCTATGCTGTACGCAGAAAAATAAGAAGAAAAAGCTCTTTAAAAACCTACGAAAATCAACAGAAAATAGCTAGTAGCGGGCCAAAAACGAACCAAAACACTCCTGACGACAAGCCATAGGAGGCTATCATGAAGACCTATATCCTGGTGATGAGATACCGGAAAATGATGTCTCAGGGTCACGAATGGGAATATCAGAACGTTACGATCGAGACTACTGAACCACTAACTTTGGATCAGATAAAGAAAGTTGAAAAGGACACGGCCGCTCGACTGAAAACATGGGATAGCCTTTGCAAACTCCACAACCTGATTACCCTTGGGTAAGACGCGGCCAGCATCTGATCACACCAATCAACCTCACAAAGGCCATAGGAGGCTATCGTGAACAGCAAATACTTCCCCCTCGTTCTCTGTTTCGCCACCATCCTCATCCTGACCGGATGCGACGGCGATCTGGGAGTAACGCCCGGAATGACCTTCGACCAGCCCTCGGCCACGGCAATCATGTTGCCACCACCGACGGCCAGCCAGCAAGTTCAGCAACCAGCAGATAAAGGCTGGTGCGCTGACTCAGTCGGCCTAACCCTCTATAGGATGATCACGGGCAAGAACGAATCGCTCGAGCAGGTCGTCAAAGAGATGCAAACGGATGATAACAATGGCACCCAAATCTCGAACTTCCTGAATTGGCTAAACGACCATGAAGTGGAGTCTGCCAGTACCGAGGTTCGAACTACATGGGCGATCGGCATGATCACTGACGAGATAAAGTCCGGCAACTACGTGGTACCGTATGTGAATGAGAATGGTAAACCCCACTCGCCTCACGTCCTGATCGTCTATGCTGTGGATCCCGTCCAAAATAAGATATTCCTCTCTGACAGTAATCGCCACCTGGGTATGAATCGGTTCGCGCTCGATACGAGCGTATTCGAAAACCAGTGGCTCATCAACGTCGGTAGCAATAACGAGCCGCAGGCCATCTTGATGTTCATGAACAAAAACCCACGACCGGTTCGGTCTCAGGCTAGTAAGGCCAAGACCGCTGGACAGGCCGAAAGCCTGCATGGAGATCTGTTGATCAAGTAGTTCGATCCAAATCGGATCACCCCCCCCACCTAAGACGTGGGTATCAGATCACCAAACTGAGTGAGGGCGAAAATATAAGGTTACTTTTGGAACGAATTCCTCACAACAGTAACTTAACGAAAGTCCGCCTCACCGGCGGATCCACCATAGAAGTGGAGAGGCAATCAAATGAGTGCAAAGAACAACAAGCGAGAGACGGTTACCTGCTACGGCAAGATTCTGTCGCGTCACAGAGCGCGTGGCGCGGCCGATTTCATCCATGCTCGGGTCTCACGACTTGGGAAGGTTGAGGTCAGTCCACCGACCGCAAGGTACTTCATCCGGTGCAAGGACAGATACCTCGACATCATGGGCAACCGTTTCGTCGAGGCCAAGTAGAGTTCTGACACTTTACATCCAACATTGATTGATATGCCTCAAGGAGGCGCAAGATGAGCCAGAACGAAATTACTCTGGACGCTGTCTCCCAGATCAACAAGATGCATGGCAAGCCCGTCTCCGCCAAGCGCGTCGAGACCAATAAGGTCGAGGCCGCTCCCCGGACGGTGATCTGCTCGGGCTCTCAGATCGGTAAGACCAGTAAGAAGGGTAACGTCGAGCAGATCCAGGTGCTGGTGCAGTCGGTGGGTGGTGTGAAGTTGACTCCGCCTCAGACCAAGTTCTTCCAGAGGAAGAACGATCAGTATCCCTGGGCAGATCGCGAAGGCAACGTCTTCATGACTGCCGAGCAGATTAAGGAAGCTGAGGCTCGAGAGTGGGCCTTGGCTCAGGCGGCGATGACTCCCGAAGATCGGGAGCGAGACCTTGCAGCGCGTGTGGCTAGGGCTCGTGCGGAGCTGATGAACGTTGTCGGAGTCACTACCAAGCGGTTGCTCGACTCCTTCGACGAAGACAGCAACGAAAGGGAGTAGTATTCAAATCTCGAAAGAGCGTGAACAGGGCCCCGCGTAAGTGGGCCTGCCCGCCATTGCCTTCGGCTTCAGCCGTTGGCAGGCGGGCCTTTTTTAATTTGACTATCTGAACATAAAATGGTAGTTTCAACAAAGAATTTTACTGTTGATTTGTTAACAAAAGGAGGCCAAAGATGAGTAAGGGTAGAGATTGCGAAGAGTTGAGTCCAAAGTCTAGAGAGATCTTTGAGAAGATTAAGAAGTTTTTCTCTCCTGATCCTTGGAAGAATCCCCGGTGGACCGAAGATGGCAGGATCTGTGATAGTACAACTTTTTACGATTTGCGTAAGAGCGATGATCGTAAGTCTCGTATCGAGTGGCAGCAACATATGATCGGTTATGTGATAGGACTGAATGCCAAGAGGTATCTCAGAGCTCACCCGTCACTTGAAGGTCTTGGTATATCGCCAGTGGCCGCTAACTTTATTGAACTCTTGCATTTGTATGAAGAGCTTGACTATCAGATTGAAACCGGAGATTTTGTCGGCTAGTATTTAGTTGGGCAAAAAAGTACCCCCGTCAGGCATTACGCCTGCGGGGGTTTTGTGTTAGTTATTCGAACTAATGAGCTTTAGAACCTCGGGATCAAGATATTCGGCTTCGGGGTAAGTGTCCGGGGCGAAGCATTCGTCAGGATTCTTTTCGCCTTTTTCTCTGACTTCGAACTTTCGAGAACCTTCAAGTTTACCACTTTTCACCTTACGGCAATCGTAGGTGAGTCGGCAAACGAATGGCTCAGTGAACCAGCCTGTGATAACTTTCTTGCCTCGCTTGGCAACTGTGGTTGTCATGGAGAGTGCCGAAAGCTCTGCTCGTTTCTTGTCGCTCATCATTCCGTAATGGATACAACGCATGTATAGCCCATTGTTGGGGTCGATTTGGTAGAGTTTTAGGTCCTTGATGAGTGTCGGGTTGTTGTCCTTCATTCTGCATCCGAGCGCAATGAAGTCTTCGTCGATGGCATCCTTCCACTTCAAGCATCCTATCGGTCTCTTGGGGTCGGACTTGCCATCATCTCTGCATTCTGCTCGAAACTCGTTGTCATAGATGACGAGACCCTCCCAGCTATTTGCGATAGACATGGCCTTGGCCTCATCGAACGTACAGTTCAGCAGTTCGACGGGCTTCACATAGGTAAGGTTGCGAGTCATCTCGACCATAAGGTCATAGATTTCTGCGAAAGATAGATCCGGGCGCTTGCCTTTTAGGTACAGAATGTTGAACATTCTGTAGTGAAGAAGCGGCCCGGTCCTGAGCATCTCCCTGACCTCATCTTCATTTTGGGATTTGAGCAAGCTGCCTACATAGTCGCGATCATCCTTGTCAGGACTAGCTACCAGCTCACCAATCGGTAGACTGAGTTCCTGGAGCAGTTTCTTGTCGATACTCTCGAGCTCAGCCGTTATATGCGCAACCTTGATTGGCATAATTGGATTGATGCCAGCCGTTAGCATGCTCGCTTCTCGATTTGCATCGAGTGGCGCGAGGGCAGAATTTCCGTCCCTCTTTCTTGAGTACATCGCTCTGCCTTCGATTTCGAGTTTGTAGACAATCTTGGGGTCATATTTGAAGTGTTCAACAGGCTTTGATGGCCTGAAGGTCTTCGGTACAACGCCATTGAAAGTTTCCACTCGCGAACCTCTCCGCCTCAACGGCGGATCCACCGGAGAGGTGGACTTTCTGTCAGTTGGTGATTACAGATTTTGTGACTGAAGTTTCAACCTTCGGGCAGCCTTGGCTCGTGCACGCTTTGTGACGAATGTCAGCGTGGTGTGCCCAATCAGACATCCGCCTGGGTAAACAAAGTCTGCGGGACTTGAGCTTCGAATCAATGCCACGATGACGCCAAGACTGAATGCTCGGCACCAGAGAGACCACGGAAGTGGACTTTCTGAGAGTGGATTGGCGAAGATCTTTTGAAAGATTGGAATCACAGAAACAGCAAATGTTGCTGTGATCGTGAAGTGTGCCAGTGTTGGTCCACCAAAAATCCAAACAACCACTGCGCCTAGACCCAAGGTAAGCATAAGCCAGTCGTCCTTCTTAGGTCTCTCGTACACGCCATTGAAGAGCATGTATACGAAGACGCAGAGACAGGCGATTGAGCCCGTTGCGGGAAGAATGGTCATAGCCCAGTCCTTGTTCATGTTGAAGTAGGATGAGGCGTTTGTGACAGTCACAAACGCCCAGATAAACCATGACACGATGTTGTTGTTGACTTCTCCAGTGTTGGCCTTTTGACTGTATGCGATGTAAGCCTTAGTCGAGTAAACTGTGGCCGCAATGGCCAGAGTCCAGGTGATTCCCCAGATGAGAAGATATATACCCATTTCTGGCCTCCTAAAAGCCTTATTTTGTCGAGGTTCTACGGTTTATTTTCCGTCCTCCATTATATCATATTGGTAGAGATAGTCAAGGATTGATTTTTTAATTTTGACGATTAGAATATATCTTTAGTTAGTTCTTTGTGACCGCTCCGTATCGGAGCAAGGAGGTTGTTGTGAGCGAGAATAGTAATGATCCTAAGAGCGTTGATTATAAGGAGCCGGCACTTGTTGATGTGGGCAAGAAGTCTGACGCAGCCGTGCCTGTTCGGACGGACGACTTCTTTTCAGCAATGTTTGACGACTTTGACCGGATGTTTTCAGGATTCTTTCCGCTTGTCGAGTTGACGCAGCTTCGACAGGCAACCGTCCGAGATGATGTTGACTTGATCGTAGCAACGGTGCCGATGCCAGATAATGTTAAGAAAGAAAATATCAACATCGAAGTTCTTGGTGGTTATTTGTATGTAGACTCTCGTGTAGAGAGATGGGAAGGTGAAGGTGAGAAGCGTCGGCTTGCTGGAGTCGAAGTTCTCGAGAACACCTTCGCCCTTTCGAGCTCGGTTGACGCGAGCAAGGCCGAGGCGAAGTTTGAGAATGGATCGCTTGTTGTAACACTTCCGAAGTCTGGTCCATGGACTAAGAAGGTTCTGATCTCGTAAGTAATTTTTACCCCGTTTCGATATATGTCGAAGCGGGGCTTGCTATTTATTGAGAAGTCTGTTAGTATTCAGCATGGTTAGATCGCGAGAGAAGAAAATAAATAAGTGCAGAATTCGTAAGCGGCCCAGGGCCGGCTTTTTGTTTATAATTAAATAAAGTTTATTATTTAATAGTAAAAATATGAAGAAAATAAATAAAAAAATTAATACAGAGAGATTTGCACTTTTGACGGTTAACGATAAAACGGGGATTGAAAGTTTCGCAAAAGAGTTGGTTGGGCTTGGATTCAAGATCGTGGCATCTAGAAAAACCGCAGCGTATCTAAGGAGCCACAATATTTCTGTTATAGATGTGGAGAAGATTACAGGTTATCCGCCGCTAGTGGGTATACAGGGGATTAAGATTATTCATCCAAAGATATTTTCTGGAGTTCTTGCAGATAAAAACAAGAAGGAAGATCTGGCAGATTTGAAGAAATATAAGATTCCAAGATTCGAGATAGTCGCATGTAACTTCTACCCATTTGAAGCAAGCATTGCCAAAGAAAATATTGATCATGATGAAGCTATTTTTAATTTAGATATAGGTGGCCCGGCAGTTGTCAGATGTGCAGCCAAAAATTACAAGAATGTGTCGATCATAACCGACGTCAGAGATTATGGCAGAGTTGTAAGCGAATTGAAGGATGGTGAGGTGTCGCTTAAGTTCAGACAAGAGCTTTCACTCAAGGCGTTTAGGTATACATTTAAATACGACGCCTCTATAATTAAATATTTGTCGGGGGTTTTCAAAAAGGCAAAATAATGTATAATTCGCACTATGCCTGAGAAAAAGAATAACAAAAATAAAAAGAGTAATGGTGGCGGTCTTAATCCCAAAGATATACTCGGTCAATTTGGTCGTCATATCTTAATTACCATAATATTAATATTGCTTCTTATCGCCTCTTATTCGGCCGTTTCGGACCAACTAAATCAAAGGGAAGTAGACATAACGCTTTCCAAATTATCATCTGACATCAAATTAGGAAACGCACAGAAGATTGATATTGAAGGGGATGACTTGACGGTGACATACAAAGACAACTCTATCAAAAAGGCCAAGAAGGAAGTTGAGTCATCCTTAAGTCAGACGCTCGTTAATTATGGTGTGACTGCTGAAGATCTAAAGAATGTGGCTATCTCGGTGAAGGACCCCACTGGCATATACTTTTGGTTTGTAGCTCTTTCGCCTTTTATCTTTCCTCTGATCTTTGTTTTGATTATCTTTTGGATGATCTCAAGGCAAGTTAAAGGCTCCTCCATGCAGGCTTTCAGTTTCGGTCAGTCCAAGGCGCGGATTATTGAACCAACAGATGAAAAGCAGAAGGTGATGTTTAAGGATGTTGCGGGCGCGAAAGAGGCCAAAGAAGAACTTATTGAGATTGTGGACTTTTTGAAAAATCCAAAGAAGTTTTTGGATATTGGTGCCCGAATTCCTAAGGGAGTGATTTTAACTGGTGCCCCAGGAACGGGTAAGACATTGCTGGCACGCGCCGTGGCGGGGGAGGCGAATGTACCCTTTCTTTATCTTTCTGGATCGGAGTTTGTGGAGATGTTTGTTGGAGTTGGCGCCTCACGTGTGCGAGATCTATTTAAGATGGCCAAAAATATTGCTCCGTCAATAATCTTTGTTGACGAAATTGACGCGGTTGGGAGGCACCGCGGCAGTGGTATGGGTGGAGGAAACGACGAGAGGGAGCAAACACTGAACCAGATTTTGGTTGAGATGGATGGATTTGAGCCGAGTGAAAAGGTTATTGTGATGGCCGCAACCAACAGACCGGACGTCTTAGATGTTGCTTTGCTCCGACCTGGTAGGTTTGATCGCCGCATTGTTTTAGATCTTCCGGATATTAAAGAGAGAGAGGAAATTTTAAAAATACATTCTGTAAATAAACCTTTTGCCGAAGATGTTGTATTGAAAGTTATTGCTGAGAGAACCCCTGGATTCTCAGGTGCGGACTTGGCAAGTCTTATGAATGAAGGATCTATCTTAGCTGCGCGAGAGAACAGAACAAAAATTTCGCAGTACGATTTGATAAGATCAGTTGAGAAAGTTATGCTCGGCCCTGAACGTAAGAGCCACATTCTTTCAGACGAGGAGAAGGGGATTACGGCTTACCATGAGATGGGTCACGCACTTGTTGCCTCAATATTGGCGCATGCTGATCCTGTTCATAAGGTTTCTATAATTTCCCGAGGCCGCGCCGCTGGTTATACATTGAAACTTCCACTTGAGGAGAGAAAGATGCGGAATAGGTTGGATTTCTTAGATGACATTGCTGTGTCGTTGGGTGGTTATGCAGCTGAGAAGATGATTTTTGGGGAAGTGACGACAGGTGCCTCAAACGATATAAATGTTTCAACTCGTGTTGCGCGCGAAATGGTGACAAGATACGGTATGTCAGAGAAAATTGGCCCGGTGGATTTTGGAGATAACGGCGCTGTGAGTCCTTTAACTGGTATTAAGACCTCTTCGGCCTATTCTGAAAATTATGCAGCGATGCTTGATTCGGAAGTCTCGAGAATTATGAATGAGGGATTGAAGAGAGCGCAGGACGTTTTGTCCACTCACAAAAGTGCGCTTGATAGTATGGCTGTTGAGCTAAAAAAAGTTGAAACGATTGAACGTAAAGAGTTCGAAGATCTATTGATTCTAAACGGCATCAAGCCTAAGAAGCTTGAGCCAAATGCTGTTGGTGCGACAATTGTCGGATAGAGAAAAAACACCGGCTCAAAGGCTAGTGTTTTGGTTCATACTAATCTTCGTCCCAAGGACTTTCGACTGGTCTATAACTGTCACCGTTCATCTCACGAGTGTAAATAAAGATATTCCACCGACAAATATGACAATTCTTGATCTCGTTTTGTCTACTTTCGACAATTTTTCTGATTTCATCCTCGGTATCTTTATTTACCAGTCTAAAATACTGTTCGAGTCTGCCCATATAAATATATGTGAGCTCCAAAGTATTAGAAGCATGCTTGTGCCCAGAATTTTTCATGTGCTACCACCTCCGGGAACTATTACCTAGGCAGGACAATAAAAGTTTCAGGGTGTACTATCTTTCTTCGTCAATTGGTCGCCATTCGTAATACGGAGTATCCGGTAACTTATCTGGACCGTAAACTTCCTTTTCGGTGAAGGTGCGACCAAGTTGTTTCAGTGTGTACTCATCTTTAAGTAATATACCTCGTCCATCCCACCCAGGTCCATCGTGGGAATACCACCATCTTATTGTATGACCTGAATCTACTAGGTGGTATTTTTTACCATCTATTACCCGTACCTCCTCTTTAGTATCCGGTTTTTCAAAATTATTTTTCATATGGTCCGTGTGCCAGGACTCGAACCTGGGACCAGACGTGTATAAGACGTCGGCTCTACCAACTGAGCTACACACGGTTCTAGATTCATAATATAGATTAAATTTCGGCATAAGTAAATATCTGCATTTAACCCAATATTTCAGTCCCAGAACAATACGAATCTGGTTTATCAACAGTTTTATTACGTTGAATCGTAGCGATACTTTCAGGGTGTGTTAATATGTATGTCTGGTAGGTGGTCTGTGGATAATGTATCGGTTCGCCGTAGTTTAAATATTCATAATGAAAAAAAAGTTAAATCCTAGCCTGTCGTTGCCTTTGCCACGGGGAGTTCCATTGCGCATGCGGTCGTTGGATAGAACTAAGAAAACGACAAAAAAGAAGGTTATAATAAAAGTTCTGAAATCTAGTCTGAGGACTTCCGTAAAAAATAGAAAACACTCCATACCCGTTGGGCCGTCCGCCTTAGACCAATGCGCCCCTTCCTCTCTGGTTAGAGCCAGAGGTTCCGTTTTACCGCTTTTTAATTTCAGCGTCGGAAATAAAATTCTTGGCGCTATGCTACTTCTAGGCATTACGTTTTCTGTTATAACAGTGGCCACTGCTAAAGAAACGCCAACAGTGAGCCACTCCCTCGACGAAATCATTGGCCTCGACACCTGGACCGGTAATACGGCCATAAGCATGGTCGGCACTGTTGCCACCGGCACCTGGAATGGAGCAGCCATCGGAGACAGCTACATCTCAAGTGCTAGTACCTGGAACGCCAAACAAAATCAAAGTGCTAATCTTGATGCATGGTCTCTCCTCGCTCCAACAACCAAGCAGGATGCATTGGGCTTTACTCCCGAAGACGCTTCGAAAAAAGGTGTGGCAAGTGGTTACGCCTCTCTCGACAATAGTGGTAAGATACCCTCAACTCAGTTACCAACGTCAATAGCCGGAGCTCTTAATTTTAAAGGTACGTGGAACGCTGATACGAACTCTCCAACCATTACCTCAAGTATTGGTACCAATGGCGACTTCTATATTGTGAGCACTGCCGGTGCGACAACGCTCGACGGTACTAGTAGTTGGAGCGTGGGCGACCTGGTCATTTTCGACGGAGGAGGTACCTGGCACCGTGTCCCAAACGCCAACCTCGTATCATCTGTTAATGGTAAGCTCGGTTCCGTCACCTTAGATAAAACGGACATTGGTCTATCAAACGTTGAGAACACCACTCTCTCTACCTGGATTGGTAGTACGAACTTGACTACTATTGGTACCATTGTGACAGGAGTTTGGAATGGCACCACTATCGGCACAACTCATGGTGGTACCGGACTGACAAGTCTCTCTTTGGGAGACATTCTCTACGCTTCAGGTGCCAATACTCTTGCCGCTCTCTCTAAAGGGACGAACGGTCAGGTGTTGACACTCTCAGGAGGATTGCCGAGTTGGCAGTCATTACCTGGTGGAACACCTGGAACGGCCACCTGGGGTGCAATCACAGGGACCTTAGCCGATCAAACAGATCTTAAATCTGCGTTCGATGCCAAAGAGGGAAGTGTCAACGCAAGCACAACTTCAACCTATTACCGTGGCGATAAAACCTTTCAGACACTTAATAAGGGTGCTGTTGGTCTCGATCAGGTGCCGAATATTGACACTACGAACGCCTCCAATATTTCAACTGGCACTTTCCCTGATGCTCGTCTTTCTAGTAACGTCGTGCTCCTTGATGGCGCCGGCAAACTGCCAGCTATTGACGGTTCACAACTGACTAATTTGCCAGCTGGCGCCGCTGTCTGGAGTACTATTATCGGTAAACCAACAACACTAGCTGGATTTGGCATCACTGACGCTTTCAGCGGTAGCTATGCAGATCTAACCAACAAGCCCGCCCTCTTTGGCGGCGCTTACGCTGATCTATCTGGCAAGCCTACTCTGTTCTCTGGAAGCTACACCGACCTCAGTAA
>JACQCW010000084.1 GCA_016201425.1 Candidatus Vogelbacteria bacterium
AAGTTTTTGTTTTACGGATTTGGGCCGATCTATTACTACGACTCTTGGCTCGCCGATAGATATGAGTGTATGCATACACATCTTGACACAGAATTCTTTTGGACACGCTGGAAATATTTCTTGGGTAAGATTGCTGAAAGTGGGAGTACATCTTTTGTGAATCCTAAGGAAGCGAAGACTCTTAGCACAATGTTCTGGCCATGGCGGGTTGATGAATCATATACTGGTTCTATGACTTTTGCGAATGGTGAAAGATTTGTGTTTGTGAAGTGCGAGAAGTGTAAAAAGCTTGTAGATATGCCTGATTATATTCAGGTTTATCATACACGGAATGGTCAAGGACTATTCACAAATAAACGTTTGTCTAGGAATGAGTGGATGTTTCAATTCGGTGGTGTTGTGAAGGATGAGAAGGAGTCGACAGTGATGTCGCTCCAGATTGATAATGACAAGTTTTTAGAGACTCAGAGTATAGAGAGCACAGACAATTTTCTTAATCACTCGTGTGATCCGAACTGTTATATAGACTGGGATTCAATGTGGCTTCGCGCCAAGCGAGATATCTATGATGGTGAAGAGTTGACCTATGACTACAATACTTCAGACTGGGATAATCTTTCGCTCAAGCGCAAAGAGCCGGCCTGGTTCATCTGCCAGTGTGGAAGCGGAGACTGTCTCAGAAAAATGCTGGGCTTTAAACATCTGGATAAACGTGATCAAGAGCGTCGGTTGCCTCTAGCCGCTCCGTATATCAGGAAAAATATGGAGCCTAAAATTAGCACTTAGATTTTGAGCTCGATCGCAGTGCGGTCGGGCTTTTTTTATTTGTATGATCTGCTATAATGTACGGCATATGGTTATTTCTTATCACGGTATAGCCTGTTTCAAGGTTCAATTGGGTGACGTTGTCATCGCTTTTAATCCTATTTCTAAAGACTCTGACTTCAAATCTACAAGATTCTCCTCTGACATCGCAATTATAAGTTTGAATGATAAGAACTATAACGGTTTATCAAATGTCTCTGGTGGAAGTCGCGAGCTTTTTGTTATCGACGGACCGGGCGAGTATGAGGTCGGCGGGATTTATGTGAAAGGTTTTGCTGTCGAACAGGAAATGAAAGGAAATAAAAACCTGCTTGCCGGCAGGCAGGTAAATACTATCTACTCGGTTTTGTTTGATGATATAAACTTGTGCCACTTGGGAGCAATGAATACTGCTAACTTAAACGCCGATGTTAAAGAACAGCTTGGTGATATTGATATATTATTTACACCAATTACCGGAGGTGATCTCTTGTCATCTGCTGACGCTAGTAAACTTGTAAATTCACTTGAGCCGAAGGTTATTATTCCTATGCAAAATGATGTTAATGGCATATCTAAGAACGCTCTTTCATCATTTTTGAAAGAATCAGGTGAGGAGGATGTCAAGCCGATTGAGAAGCTGACGATTAAGAAGAAAGACCTTGAGGGTAAAGAGGGTGAGGTTATAGTCCTAACTCCGATAATATAATGATTCATAGACTTCACAATTTTATGGATAAGATGAAGCAAAAGCCAGTAGAGGAAAGGCGAAAGCTCTTGATCTTGAGCACGGCTTTGCTTGGTGGTTTGGTGTTGATTGTTGGGCTGTGGAATATTTCAAACAATATTGTTGCCATGGGAAGATCTAATAATGATCTTGCGCAAACGCAAAATAGTGACTCCGCCGGCAGTGCTACCTCCATTATGGACAAGTTGCGTACGCAAGCGGCGTCTGTGTGGGGCAGTGTTTCGGGTGGTTTAAATGATATAAATAATAAGTTAGGTCCAGCCGCGCCTGAGCAAACACAATAAATATAAATGAGTAAGAGAAATTTTAAAGCTAAAACTTCAAATATAGAGCCAGTATCTGTGCCCGAGGGTAAAATTCTTGCAATAGATATTGTGCCGGAGATGCGAAAGTCGTATCTCGACTATGCGATGTCTGTAATCGTTTCTCGGGCACTCCCAGATGTGAGGGATGGACTTAAGCCAGTGCACAGAAGAATTCTCTATGCCATGCACAAGTTGGGATTGGCTTATACTGCGAAGTTTAGAAAGTCAGCCATGATCGTTGGAGACGTTTTGGGTCATTATCATCCGCATGGTGATTCGTCTGTGTATGATGCGATGGTTAAACTTGCTCAAGAATTTTCTACAAGATATCCGTTGGTTTTTGGCCAAGGAAATTTTGGTTCTAATGATGGCGATAGCGCTGCGGCATACAGATATACTGAGGCAAAGATGGCCAAGATTTCTTCTGAGTTGTTGCGAGATATTGATAAAGAAACTGTAGATTTTGTACCTAACTATGACAATAGCTTGAAAGAACCATCAGTATTCCCGACTACAATCCCAACTCTTTTATTGAATGGTACTCTCGGAATTGCGGTAGGCATGGCGACAAAGATTCCGCCGCACAACTTACGTGAGGTGATGGACGCTCTTACTCACCTTATAGACAATAAAGATGCCACTAATGATGACTTACACAAATTTGTTAAAGGCCCCGACTTCCCAACTGCGGGTATTGTTTTCAACGATAAGGACATAAGTCACGCGTACGCGACAGGACGCGGTGGCATAGTGTGTCGTGGAGAGGCCGAGATAGTTGAGACAAAAAATGATAATTTTCAGATCGTTATTACTTCCATACCGTATCAAGTAAACAAGGCCGAGATGATTGTAAAGATGGCTGACTTGGTAAAAGAGAAAAAGATCGAGGGAATTAAAGATATTCGTGATGAGTCGACAAGAGATGTTCGAGTTGTTGTCGACATTAAGTCTGGGGCATATCCACAGAAGGTTTTGAACGCACTTTATAAATATACAGATCTTGAGCAGACCTTTAACTATAATATGTTGGCACTTGTGGACGGTGTGCCGAAAGTTTTATCGCTTAAGACAATTTTGGAAGAGTTTATATCTCACAGACAAGATGTGGTGAAGAGGCGAACAGAGTACGATTTACGTAAGGCAGAGGAACGTGAACATATTTTACTTGGCTTAAAAAAGGCGCTCGACCATATTGATGAGATAATCAAAATCATTAAGAAATCGAAGGATACTCAAGACGCAGCAAAAAATTTGATTGCTGCCTTCAAGTTCTCTGAGATACAGGCCGCGGCAATCTTGGATATGAAGCTTCAGAAGTTGGCCGGACTCGAGAGGAAGAAAATTGAGGACGAACTCAAGGCTATTCAAGAGCTTATAAAAGTCTTAAAAGCATTGCTAGCGAGCCCGGCCAAAATTTTAAAGGTAATTAAAGATGAATTTACCGAAATAGGTCAGAAGTATGGCGATGATAGAAGAACTAAGATTGTTAAGGGTGGTGTCAAAGATATCAGTGATGAGGATCTTATCCCTGAGGCTGAGAGTGTTTTGGTCTTAACCTCCGGTGGATATATTAAGAGAACAGATCCTGCTGAATACAGAGCACAAAGGAGAGGTGGCGTCGGTGTTATGGATCTCAATACAAAAGAAGAAGATTTCATTACTATTTTCTTGACCGCAAATACGCATAACGATCTCTTGTTTTTCACTGATCGTGGTAAGGCTTATCAGATAAAAATGTACGAAATTCCTGAAGGTAAGCGGACGACTCGTGGTAAGTCGATTATGAACTTTTTATCATTGGCTGAGGGCGAACAAGTCACCTCTGTATTGGCTATGCCAAAGGATTTGAAGAACGCTAAATTTTCACTGATGATGGTTACAAAGATTGGGGTAACTAAAAAGGTTGCAGCAGATAGTTTTACAGATGTTCGCAGGAGCGGATTGATTGCAATAAAGCTTGGTGATGGAGATAAATTAATGGCCGCGAGATTCGTTGAAGCTGGGGACAGTGTGATTTTGGCGACCAAGAATGGCCAGTCGATTAGATTTAAAGAATCTGACATTCGTGAAATGGGCAGAGGTGCGGCCGGCGTGCGAGGCATGAAGCTTAAGAAGACTGATGAGGTTGTTGGCGCAGACGTGGTAAAGAAAGATATCAAGGATGTAAGATTTTTGGTGATGAGCGGTAATGGATTTGGTAAGATGAGCTCCTTGAAGGATTATAAAATTCAGAACAGGGGTGGTTCTGGTATTAAAACTGCCAAAGTTACAAAGAAGACCGGAGACATTATTGTAAGTAAGATTATTACAGAGGCCGAAACAGAATTGATTGCAATCTCGAAGAATAGCCAAGTTATCAGAGTTGATATCAAAGAAATCCCGACGTCGGGGAGACAAACTCAGGGCGTGAGAATAATGAAGCTTCGTGAAGGAGACAGTATCGCGTCGCTAACGTGTTTGTAAAACTTTTGTGGAATTGACTAGAGAGTTTAAAGATTTAACTAAGAACGATGCCAGCATTGCTGGAGGTAAGGGGGCGTCACTGGGCGAGATGATTAGGGCTGGGATATCAGTACCTCCGGGTTTTGTTGTACTGGCCGGAACATTCGAAAAATTTCTTGAAGAAACTGATCTTAATGTCGAGGTGGATGCGATTTTGGATGGGGTTAACCATAACGAGGTTCATACGGTTGAGAATGCGTCCGAGAAGATTCAGGCGCTCATTATGGCGGCCGAAATGCCGAAGGATATTGAGGCTGAGATAGAGAACTATTTTAAACAATTGGACGCTAAATTTGTTGCCGTGCGATCAAGTGCTACAGCAGAGGACTCGGCAAGTGCTGCCTGGGCCGGCCAACTTGATAGTTACTTAAACACAGCAGAGGAAACACTGCTAAAGAATGTGAAGAGGTGCTGGGCTTCCCTCTTCACTCCGCGCGCTATATTTTACAGGTTTGAAAAGGAATTACACAAGACTAAGATTTCAGTTGCTGTTGTGGTGCAAAAAATGGTTGAGAGTGATGTTTCAGGCGTGGCCTTCTCGGTGCATCCTGTCACCGAAGATAGAAATCAACTGATTATTGAGGCAGGATTTGGACTTGGCGAAGCGATCGTTTCTGGATCTATAACTCCCGATAGTTACGTCGTTGAGAAGGAGCCGCGAAGAATTATTGACAAGAATGTTGTCGAGCAAGCACGGGGAATTTATCGAGCCGAAAGTGGTGGCGATGAGTGGCGCGATATTGGGATGGAAAGGCGAGGAGAGCAAAAATTATCTGACGACCAAATTCTTGAGCTTTCCTCTTTAATTCTTAAAATCGAAAATCATTACAGTTTCCCCTGCGATATAGAGTGGGCACTAGAAGCCAGCACGTTTTATATTACCCAAAGTCGGCCGATTACGACGCTGATGACTGGGGAGCCCGGCGTGTTTAGTGAGAAGGAGGTCTTAGGCACTGTCAAGAACATCGAAGCTAATAGAATCTTGATGCAGTATTCGGTGAAACCACCGCTCATAAGGAAAGGCTTTCATGCGAAGTTTTATCCGATAGATTTTGTGCAACTACTTTGGAAAAGGTGGGGAGATTATTCTGGCTATTATTACAAACTGCATATTTCAGTATGGTCCAATGACTATTGGTACATCTACTATATTCCCGAGGAGTTTACTTCACTTAGAGATCATTATTTTGCAAAGATTGCTAACGATAAGCAGTTTCTTAAGAAGCATTATGTTGACTGGTCAAAATCGTGTGATCAACTAAGAGAAAGTATTACTAAATTAGATGAGTCGTTAAAGGATAATAGGGAGTTTACCGAGATTTTAGAGGCTTATAAATGGTTTGCAGATAAATACATTTATCAGTATTCTCTGTCTGTTCCGCCACAAGAGGCTTGCGGATTCCAACCTGAACAATGGATAATTCCAGAGATCGAGAGCTATACAAAGGAGTATGGTCTTCCATATCAAAAGACTTTTACGCTTTTAACGTCGCCTATTGTCCACTCTTTTATTACACAAGAAGAAATTGAGTTACTCAAACTTGCTCGGGAATATCAAGTTTTGGAGGTAAAAGATTTTTCGTTTTTGGAAAGTCGAATATCTCTGCATCAAAAAAAGTGGTTCTGGATAAAGAACAACTATGCCGACATGGATGGACTTGGTGTAGACTTTTTTAAGAACAGGGTTGAAGAATACCTAAATTTAACGCCACTTGAGGTTGAAAGTAAAATAGATCAGTTAGAGCGAGGTCCGAGTTTGATGAACGAAGAGAAAAAACAGTTGCTGGGCACCAACTTGCCGACAGATAAATTGAGACTTTATACGGAGGTTAACGAGATGTTTGCGGAAATGCAGGATATTAGAAAGTCTTTTGTATTGATCGCCAACTATTACCACAAAAAGTTTTTAGAATTAGTAGCTATTGAGACTGGTCAAGGTTTAGATAATCTATGGTTGTACACCTATACTGAGCTTATCAATGCCATAAACGATAGAAAATTTATTTCGCAGGATGAGATTTCTAAACGCAAGCAAATAATCGTCGAGGTGGAAGGTAAGGACGAGCAGGTGGTTTTGTCTGGAGACGAGGCGCAGTTCTTTCATAGTCATATCCGCGAAGAAGTAGCTGCGGTTAAAAGTTTTTCTGGATTGGTGGCACAGACTGGGGTCGCTAGGGGGATTGTCAAAATCGTGTTTAGAAGTGAGGATATTTCAAAAGTTAACGCCGGAGATATTTTAGTCGCATCAATGACACGACCGGAGATGACAACAGCGATGAACAGAGCTGCGGCGTTTGTTACAGATGAAGGTGGCATAACTTCTCACGCAGCCATTATTTCTCGTGAACTTAAAAAGCCTTGTATTATTGGCACTAAAATTGCTACGCAAATTCTGAAGGATGGCGACCTAGTAGAAGTCGATGCGGATAAGGGGATGGTTAGGGTTATAGATAGAAAATAGTTGTTGATGACACGAAAAACGATGTAGTGTATAATTGTATCAATGGCGTTTGCTAATCCACACGAAAATTTAAAAAATCTAGAAATTAAAGATGGGTGGAAGGTTGCCGATTTTGGAACAGGAAGTGGCTTTTATGCTATTGAAGCGGCTAAGAGGGTTGGCGAGGGTGGTAAAGTTTACGCGATTGATGTTCAGAAGGATTTACTAACAAAACTAAAGAACAAAGCTAAGGGTGAGCATCTTTCGAATTTAGAGGTCGTGTGGGCTGATATAGATGAGGTTGGGGGAACTAAAATGGCCGACTTATTTCTGGATGGAATTATCATTGCTAACACATTGTTTCAATCAGAAAACAAACTAAATGTAGTTAAAGAGGCGGCTCGAATTTTGCGCAAGGGCGGCGAGGTTTTAGTTAGTGACTGGGC
>JACQCW010000092.1 GCA_016201425.1 Candidatus Vogelbacteria bacterium
CTAGCCCCGAGCTATCAGGTAGAGTTTGTAAAACTTCGTCCAAAATTGCGCCCGATTAAGGGCTCCCCGAAAGACTTTGGCATCGATGATATTATTAAAACCCTTTTCGAGCGGGTTTCACACCAAGTGATTCGAACGTCAAAAGATTTTCGGACCCTTGGTCGAATCTTCCTTCGGGCGACCGCGAACTCAAAACAATTGCACACTTTTCTTTCGGACCCCGATATGACGGTGGGTGACTTGGAGGATATGACGATTCAATCTGGTTTCTCTTTGTGGCTTGAGCAGTCCATTGAAAAAATTCAAGCTAATCAAAAAGCCGGAACTAAGTTTTCTTCACAAGAAAAACTACTCTTGGTAGAGCTGCAGAAGCAATTAGATAAGGCCCTCAGTAAAAGTCCAGCACGAGAAAAGTCATTCGATGCAGTAGAAGATGTAGAATAATGAAAATATATGTTACGACCCGAGGAGCGAGAACAAATCATTCGAGATTTAGCACGAGGCACTCCCTTGGCCCAGATTTCACGGAAGCTCGGGAGGAGTCTTGGGACAATCTATAAGTATAAGATTCTTCACGAGCGGAAAGGCGTATTGGTTTCTAGCGAACGTAAAGTCTCACAAAAAATCGTGCCGTTTGAAGAAGCGATTAGTTTACACATCAAGCGCGGTGAAACCAATGTGGCAAGGATCTTCCAGCATCTGAGAAAGGATGGCTACCGTGGCAGTTATCCTCTTCTGAACACCTACATCCGGGGCACTGCGCAACACGGGCTCAAAAAATCATACCCACGGAGTATTCGCATAGAAACAGAACCGGGCGAGCAAGCCCAAGTGGATTGGGGATCCTTTGGTACACTACGTATTAACGGTCGGAAAGAGAAGCTCTACGCCTTTGTTTACGTACTATCGTATAGCCGGGCGATCTACGTTGAATTTGTGGTCAGGCAGAATCAGCGGATTCTACAAAATTGCCATATTCATGCCTTCACTGAGCTTGGTATCCCAAAAACGATCCTTTACGACAACATGAAAACGGTCGTTCTCGGTCGTAAGAAGCTATCGAATGGAGACAAACAGATTCTCTGGAATCCAACCTTTCAAGACTTCGCCCGCTTCTATGGCTTCAAGCCAATGGCTTGTCCCCCATATTGGCCCAGAGCGAAAGGAAAGGTAGAGGCGGGCGTGAAGTATCTACGGAATAATCATGCGGCAAAGAATCTGTTCAAAAAAGATTTTTTCTCATTAGAACAATTAAACAAAGAAGCAAAAATCTGGCTTGATGGTGAGGCCAATCAACGGAAGCACGGCACAACAAAAGAGCAACCCCGACGACTCTGGAAAAAAGAAAAGCCCTTCTTGACGTTTCCCATCGGTGAAGCCTATAACCCGAGTCCTCTCCTCCATCGTCACAGCACCAAGGACGGACTTATTCAGTACAAGTCTGTTTTTTACTCCGTCCCGATGGACTATGCCCAAAAGAAGTTATTTATGCGAGAAAGTATTCATCACGGTTTACCGACCTTAGAAATCTACGATCGGCACCAGCTCATCGCTCACCATGAGGTTAGTTTTAAACGCGGCGAATGGGTGGTTGATACGGCACATATGGCGAAAAGAAAGTCTGAGCTCGTGAAAGAAATGAAACAGAAACCAACTGGTTTGGCATCTTTAGTCGTGATGTCCAGAGATTTGGATTATTATAATCGAACCGTTTAAATTTATGGGACGAAAGAAAACACAGCTCTATACTTCTCCGCGGGTTGGTACCCAAGAAGAAAAGATCGCTCGCATGTGTTCCATGCTTGAATTAACCGGGTTCGCTTCTTCTTTTAAGAACGTGGCTGAACGAGTGAACCATGATCAAGGAACTATTCACGATTTTATTGAGAACCTCCTGGAGAAAGAGATTCATTACCGAGAAGAAAATCGTATTATCAACTGGATCCAGCAGGCCCGTTTTCCTTTCCAAAAAACAATTGAACAGTTTGACTTCAAGTATCAACCGAGCATCGATCAACGGCTCGTGAATGAACTTTCTTCGTGTCGGTTTATTGGCAACGGAGAAAATGTGATTTTTCTCGGACCACCGGGTGTTGGAAAGACTCACCTTTCTATTGGACTAGGCCTGGAGGCAATTCAGCAAGGGTTTGATGCGAAGTTCGTGAAACTCGATGAATTCATAGACCGTGTTGAACGCGAGCGAATGGAGCATGAATCTGAGCCGAACTTCGCCTCGAAAGTCTTCAAACTTTATGTCCGACCACGGCTGTTGATCCTTGATGACATCGATTTTTACGATACCGGCAAAGATGTCAGCACGGTGTTGTTTAAATTGATCTGCCAACGTTACGAAAAGAAATTATCGACCATCTTTACCTCCAATAAGCTCTTCAGTGATTGGGGTGGATTGTTTGGCAGCAAGGAACGAGCTGGCGCGGCCTTAGATCGGATTATTGAAAATGCTTCGATCATCAGCATTAAAGGTCATTCCTACCGTGTTCGAGATAAAGTGAAATTAAAACAGGTAGCTGCGGTTGCATAATTTCCTACCATTTCTCCAATATGACCAATCTTCGCGAAAAGGAATACTACGAAGCGCTCTACGACAAACTTACTGTCGAAGATTGTCGTCGCGTTGAGGAGTCGGTTAATAACAATATCGACTTTTCTGACGCGCCCGAAGAGTTTCAAGGAGAAGAGGGACATGAGCGTGGGAGACACGTCTTGTCTGGTCTCATGCTGTACTTCAAAAAAGGTGAAGCGTTTCGAAAAAAATCCGACACGATCCATGACTGGATGGCACGGGATCGAGCTAAGGATGAGCAGCTCTACAAAGCGATTCAACCAACGGAAGTTATTTGTTTACACTGCGGCCTCACAATGACATCTAAGAGCCGAGAACTTGTCGAGCGTGAAGGTCAAGAACGAGTGCTCTTCATGTTTAAGTGCTCAAACTGCAAACGTGCTCGAGCAATTTGGGAAGGTGGTGCAGAATGGGATCCGAGGAATCCCTGCCCGAAGTGCCAAACTCTTATGGAGCACACGGATAAGCGAGTCGGCGATGTCATTACCACCACTGAGACCTGTCCAAAGTGCAAGCACCAGGAGTCTTTTGATTTCGATTTAGGAAAGACCTATCCTCCCGAACCTGTTGATCCTCATTTTGAAGAAGATCGAAAAAAGTACTGCCTCTCAAACGAAGAGGGAATGGAATATGTGATCCAACAAGATAATATCGAGCGGCTGCTCAATCAGATAAAAGACGAAAAAGAAAATAAGGCTGCATACGACGCTGCAGCAAAAATACAAACTCTTTCCGTTGCCCAGCTTCAGCAGCTCCTGAACCCTATTTTGCAAAAGGCTGGGTACATCAACTTCGCGCTAGGGAAACCAGAATTTATGCGAGGCGTGGCGATAGAGTTTGCTATGCAAGACACAAAAACTGATCGAGCCTCACATGAAAGCTCTAAATTCTTAAAGAAGCTTATTGAAGAGACACTAAAGGAAACGAATTGGCGTTTGATGAACGAGGGAGTTACCTATCGGCTAGGCTTCTTGTCTGGACGGCTTAAAGGTGTGGAGGGCGAAGAGTCTTTGTTGGAACTGGCGAAAAAGTCTTTGAAAAATATCCCTTGAGCTCTGAGAAGGATTAATGGCCGCGCTCTGGCCGCTAACTTGCTGAATATTGCCCCTGCTTCCTTTCGGAGGAAATTTTTCACATAGTATTTTAGCACGTCCTTTGAGGGGACATTAGTATGCTTCATTTTTCTTTGGTCTGGAATAAGAGTATACTTTAATAGCTCTTAGAAAAGAGATCTTTACTAGCGTTAGTGCTTGTTTATTGTCATATTGCCCCTGCTACAAAAACTCCTCGGGACTGAGTCAGTACGCCTCTACGCATTATGAAAATAGGTTACAGAAAGATTGACATTTTCCATGCCGCTGCCTTCCTTGGAAGTAATTAAAGAATGGAAAATAGCTGATCTTAGAAATTGGCTTACTGATCCAGGCACGCAGGAAGGCTGGGACTACGATTTTAAGTTAGATCTACCCGACTCGCGAAACGATAAGGAAAAGTCTAGTGTAAGATCTTGTTACTGTAGTTTTGCAAACTCCAGGGATGGTATTATTTTTTACGGCATAGATGATAATAAACAGATACAGGGGTTGGGGTATGATCATAACTTCAAGAATAGAGTCAGTCACATTTTGAGTAGTGACGTGTTTCCTCAGATTAAGGAGTGGGATTTATTCCATGTAATCTATACAACAACCAGAAAACGGAAATGCGTTTATCTTGTTTTAGTAAAAGAAAGTTTCTACTCCGATAAGCCACATGTCACGGACGGAAGAATTTGGGTTAGGGAAAATGGCCACCGAGATTATATTAAGACTGGTGTTGACATACAGCGACATTTCTTACTTCCTGATAAGTTATTTCCTAAATACACGAACATAATAATCTTTATTTTAGAGAACATTATTAAGAACTACCAAGGCCATATTCCTTTTTTTGACAGCTTAGTACTGGCCAGGTTCAAACACTTTCTTCAGGAGTCCTGTGCCAACGATTTACGGCGGGATGTTTTTATTCCGATTTTGAACAATATAGTCGAGCTAGAGGGCCGTATGCCCGTGCTAAGCGATGGGTACGCTAAGATGATGAACGTACAAGGTAGTGCCTGGGAGGCCAAAAAGAATGAGGCTGACGACATTGCGCAGCAACTAATTGACGCATTGCGGAGGGCTAGTTAACCTACATGTCTAAATCAGGACAAAATAACTACAAGGGTGTAAATGCACAAGCGTGGGCAGCGATGTCCCTTTTTATGCAGTTCATTCGAGACCCACAGTTTGTACATATCCAACTCGAGGGCGTGGGATTTGATGACTTTGACCTGGTGTTCGATAGTGGGAAGAAGATCATTTGTGAGTCTAAAGATAGGAAGGAAAAGTTTAGCTATCCCCAACTTAAGTTAGTGCTAGATAAAATATTGACACGAGGTACTTTAGGAGAAAAGGACGAGATTCTAGTTATTTGTAGCTCTTTAAACGACGAACTGTATTCTGACATTAAAAATGTAAAGTTTTTTGAAAAACAGGAGATTAAATTTAAACAAAAGGGGTATTCCGATAAACACATTGTTCTGTTACGGCGGGTCAACCTTTGGCGCGTTCCGCCTAGGTTTAACGAGGAGGTTGTATTTTCTTTATTTGCTGAGCTAATTAATTTCTGGATCCCAGCCGATGAGATAATCCGTTGTGTTCACCAAATACTTGTTCAAGAAATATATAAGGGGTCGGCACAAGGACGTATTTATAGTAGGGCGGATATGTTGAAGCAGATAGAACAAATTAAGATTGAAGTACAGCATCGTAGTGATTTCTTTAATAACCAGGAGCGTAAAAGAAGGCAGTTTTCCAAGTTAGAAAAAGATGTCAGCAAAAATGGCATAAAGTGGGGCACGGGGTCAGTATCAGCATTCTCAACACGTTGGGATCTCATGTCATTTGCGATCGACCGTCTAAAACAGCGTAATGATTTGAACTTGAAACTGTGGAACGACCTATGGCAACTTAATCGGGTATACTACTTTACGTTTGGCATCTTTTCCGTCTTCAAGAATAATCTCAATACTGACGAGAATAAAAAATACGTTTTATTATATATAAATAATTACACTAAATCAATTCGTGGATTTTACCGTTCCGATTTTTTTGATGTTGATGTCGTTAAAATTGTAACTACAATTATTGAGGGTGATGATGGTACTAGGTACCTTAACGATGCATTTTCCATTGTTCGTGATTTAATCACGTTCAGTGTGAATGAGTACTTCTATGCAAAAAACACCGGATATGACGAGAGGAAATGGGAAAAAGAGGAAATATGTAAACTCCTTAGTAATATCTACGATCGGTCAAATGAACCATTGAAAAATAAAATTTTTCATCTTCTGATCAGTGCATTTAATATTACAGAGGATGATTCAGAATTTAGTGATCATACTCCCCGTGCCGTCTACTACATTATCAATAAATGGCTCTCAGAGGATTTTGCACGCAGATTCCCCCAGATCGTGAAGATTATTGCAGATCAATACGATCGTTATTACAGACAGTTTAGCAAAAAAATTTCTTTCATTGGTTGGGAGCATATGGGTGGGGGCATTTCTTTTTCTGGTAACCACCATATGTCGGATCGCCATTTTATCCACTACATCTTGTCGCCGGCAATCAGAAAATATTACGAAAGCGATCAAGTAAAAGGATGGGATTTTATTAAGCGTTGCTGCATTGTCAAGACCTCGCGGGTTAGTAAGCAAAGGCCGGATTTTCTTAATCGATCTGTCCTACAGCTTGTGATTAGCCGCTACGCATCGGAGGACGGGGGCGTATCTAAAGAAGCATTCGGAATTCTTAAAGAATATATTCTGGCCAGGAAAGGCATCCCTCATAAGTCTGATCTTGTCTTCCAATCCATCGTTGGTTATGAAATGACGGATGAAAAGAAATGGAAACTCGTCAAACTTTCAACTGACAAATATGAGCTACCGGTCAATCCGTTCGCTCAACAAATTGTCACACAACTGGCTAAGAATGGACACATGCAAGCGAAGGCCGAGTTTGCAAGATGGTTCCAAAATCCAAAGTTTTACGAGAGCTTCCTGTTTGATATGAATGTTTCACGCAGCATACGACAATTACTAGACACGGATATAGATTTTGCAATCGAGCTAACTAAGAAACTAGTAGTTAGTGAGCACATCAAAAATGAGGGTGATGACCGTTTCGGAGCCTTCGATATTGCCGAGCTTGTTCAACAAATACTTCAAAAAGATTATTCAAAAGGACTTTCAATCCTCCGGATATTGGAGGATGAACCGATATTAAGCAAGGGGCAGCAAATCATTTATGCATACGGAACACATAATCATCACGGTAATGACGAGTCGGACGATTTAGACCTGCTGCTTAAAGTTTATACTGAGGTTATTGATCCATTCTTAAATAAATACCATAACTCAAATAAGGAAATATGCGAAAGATTACCACAGAATGGTTGTCGAGAGGCCTACGTTCAATTTGCGGTTCGGTTAGCACAAAAGAAAAAAATTTCTGAAGCAGTTAGGATTATCAAGATTTTTATTGATGATCCTCATCCCTACCTTCCCGGTTTGGATCCAAACGATCCTAAGGTTGAATATAGTGACCATCGCCGCATCGAAAATGGTGAAGAACCCCATACAATTACTTCTGTGCGTGGTTGGTGCGGGTGGGCATTAATGAAATGCTCGATACTGGATGGCCGGCAACAAATCCCGGAACTAATCGCTTTAACAAAAAAGTTGTCTAAGGATCCAAATTATTACGTGGTTCATATGTCGTGTTTTTCCTTATCGCAGCTTGCTCGTAACCGCCTGACCGTTTTGCCATCGGATCCAGATAGATTGTTCTTTAATGATGATAAAGAAACGGCCCTTCGGATGTCTAAGGAAGTTGAAGGTATTGCTTTCGACTTGCTTCGTGAATTAGCTATATGGCCACAATTGGTCCAAAAAGCGATGGCAAAGAGTATACTACATTTGTTTGAGTATATTCGAGGGCTTAATGAGCAACAATCTTTGGAGTTGGCTGTGCTCATCACCGGCCTACACAAAGAGGCGCTTAAAGAGGCAGCACCATTCCTCATATACTTGGCTGAGTTTCGGAAACGGGCATTTATTAAATGGAAGTTTAGTGCGCCTGGATTATACGATGATTTAGGGCCTGATCACTATGATGCATCGAAGTTTGAAAAGATAATACTTGACACGATTGATCAGCTTTCGAAAGATGATCCTGATGATTGCTTCCCAATCGCATCATCTGCCGAGCACGCAATGCGTGAGCTAGCTAGTTCGGACGCTGAGAGAAAACAGTACAAAAACCTCGCGTTAAAGTATTTTGACCTAGTAACAAAGAAATATGGTCATCGCATTTTCACTCTGATATACGGAGTTATCGAGAAGGAGCTAGCTACTACTAATGAATTTTCGGAACGATGGTTCCAGCTATTCCTAAAGTGTCTAGCTATAGAAGCCAAATTTTATGAAGATTCGCGGGCCTCGGGTAACTTTGAGAAGATTCGGTGGTATCCGTCCTTATATCATTCAAAAATACTTGAGCTCGTAAATAAAGCTTTTGGGCCAGAGAAGTTCATACAAGCAGCTAAGACCTTCTTCTCCTTCCCTAAAGAGCTCGAGTTGTACGAATCGGATGAGTTAGTCGCAATTATTAACGACCTAGCAAAAAAGAAAAATGAAGACGCAATGAAAATCATTAACATTCTAATAGAAAGAAATCCAAGTAAGTATTGGGAGTTGCGTCTCAAATAAGTTATGTGGGAATATCCAGATTCTAAAACCAAAAATTCTAAAGTCAATCTACCTTATTGACTATAACATATTGGAGCCCCCGCCCGGATTCGGACCGGGATTGGCGGTATAGAAGTCCGCTGATTTATCCTTTAATCGACGGGGGCGTGAATGATACTATTCTATGAACTTCTGTTTAGTTAGTTCTATATACCATCCTCTGTTTTCTTGGTCAACGCAATGCTTCGGTTTCTTCACGTCTACTTCACATGACTCAAAGGTCACAAACCCACCGTTAGCAAAGTGTGCTTTCTCCAAATAAATTGTCCTCTCATTGTCTTTCCATTGAACATAGAGATCACCGCGAATACGATAATTCTTTGCTTTCTCCTGATCGGGAAATAGGTTTATATAATACGAAACGTAATAACTCCGCCTTACCTCTAATGCGCTACTAATTTCGTGAACTCCGACATAGTCGCGGATAAGATAGAGGCCAATAGTGCAAAAAATCAGAATGGCGACTATTTTGTATAAACGTGCTCGTTTTTCTTCTTGTTCTCGAGATTCAGTGCGAAGAAATTCAAGTTCCCTGCGATCCAATTTGTGCTGTTCTTCATCGCTTAGAGGAGATATGTCGACAAGCTGGTTCTCCGTTGGCTTCTTTTGCGAGGGTGGTTTTAATTCATGTTTCATGGCCTTGAGCAGATAATGGTAATAAGCTGGCGGGCCATAAACACAAAGCCCCGGTCCAGCTGGCAACCTTACGGCCACCCATACCCCTTTCGGGATATGACCCATCGCTGAGTGCTGAACACGGGGTTCAGTATAGCGATGGGGTTTCGTGCCATGCCGCGATTGCTCACGGTTTAGGCAACTAGCAAATTGTGACTATCGTCTGAATTTATGCTTCATGTGCTCATATATTAGTCGATTTTCTTAGAATAATCAAGCTTCATGCTCTACATGAATGACATATTGAGCTCTGGGTGTCCAGGATGCCCTTCGCATGTTAGTAGTACGGGTCGTCATCTCCCCAGCCCTCCTCTTCTGGTTCGGCGATAAAGGCTCGCTGAGGAGTCTCAATCATTCGCGGTTCAGCTAACGCAGCATATCTATGGACATCTGCCGCATGCGACGTCCAGTCGTGAAACGGGACTTCTTTATACATCCCACGCCGGTCATCCCAGACTTGTTTGTACTCTAAGATCGCTTCCAGCCACTTGGCGCATTTCTCTTCATCGATAATCATCCGGTTGAAGAGAAACTTTCCGGCTTGAATACCATCATCCGGATTATTCGGGGGCAAGACATTGAAGTTCAGCCCCAAGTTCCGAGCAAAGTCCAGTCGTGTTTTACCGGTGCTCATTTCTCGAGCATTCATATCGTGGGGTGCAAAATGCATGCCATAGATATAGGGTTTCTGTAAGACCATCCGCACGGCCTGGTCAATCCCATCGCTTTCTCTTCCTTGCCAGTAATCAATCATCCGCACTTGCCCGTGCATGCTTTGGTAAAACCCGACGGCGAGCGCTTGCCCCACCCCGATATCCCAGACGGTATAGACCTTCTGCTCGCGGTAGAACTGGAAGATACCGATCCGGCCTTCTTCTCTGGCCCGCCTTAGTTCTTCGGCATAGACTGCCCCCTTCACCGCTGATTCAAAGGAGCAATAGAGTTCCTGAAGATACTCCTCCTGGGACATGGTTTGCTTGGAGTTGATAATTTCCTCAGCCGAAATGACATTCGTGTCTTCAACTGTGAGTAGGCAGGTATACCAATCCTGGTCGTGCTTATGCTCTTCATAAAGATGATAGAAACCATTCTTCCCCTGCGGCGTGCCAATCCAAATAGCATACCCGACGTTCTCCATCAGGCTTGGTCGGATTACCTCGGAGAAAATATTATCCGGTTGCTGCCCATATTCATCGAAGACAACACCGGCCAATCCAAGCCCACGCAAGCGGTCCGGGTTTTCTGCACCATAGAGGGTAATCTTGGAGCCATTGGGATAGACGACCGTCAGATCGGATTCGCGGTGCTCGATCCCTGGGATGAAGAGTGAATATTTCTTGAGGTTATCCCAGGCAACACCTTTGGCCATTTTGTAGGTCGGGGCAATATAGGCATACCGGGTATTTCGCTTGGTCAAGGCGCTGCGCTGCAAGAAGTTGAGGGCCGCCGTTGTTTTCCCGGCTCGGCGATGAACAACTAGGACCATCCAGCGCTTATCAGTCTCGTGGAAGGGTTTAGCCCAAGCCCGAGGCATATATGGACTAATTAGTTTCGTGGTCATAGCGTTAGTGTTTCTGATCGTAGGTGAATGCGACTTCGACTTGTCCGTCCACCTGTACCTTCGTTTGGTTGAACTTTGGATGACGCTTGTTGAGCCAATAGTGAATAGACGGCCAATGCTTGTCCTTCATGAGCGATAATAATTGATGCTCGGCAAGGTCGTTAAACATCTCTTCACCTTCGGTCATGGCGGCATCAGCGGCTTGTGCGAACATCGGGTTCTCATCACGCCAGCGATAGTAGGTGGCTCGACTAACCTCGGACTTCTCGCACACGACTTGAATAATCGGATAGCGTCGCAGATGCCCAAGCAGGGATTCTTTCTGTTCGGCTTGGCGCTTGGCAATGGTTTCTTGTTTTTTCTTATTGTTCATACAATTTTCCTCGCTTGTTTGCCGGTTAGTTTTTCCCACCGCCGTTTAATGACTTCAGCGTAGACGGGGGATTTCTCCATGAGGTAGCAGACCCGCCGCATCTTCTCAGCCGCAATCAAGGTACTGCCCGACCCACCAAAGGGTTCAACAATAAGATCGCCACGTTTCGTCAGCACTTTGATATACGGCGTCAGGATTTCGATTGGCTTGGTGCCAAAGACAATGCCTTGCCCAGAACTTTTCTCATCTGATGCTTGGTATTCGATGAAGTCCGTCGGACAAATCTTACGGCCTTTCTCATATCCTTCCCAGTGTGGCTTACCGGAAGTAGCGTAGAGCGCTGTTTCATACTCGTTTTGTAAGTCGCCTTCTTCAGGTTTGAGGTTGAATTCCAGATCTTTCGACGCTCCAACCATCGCAATGTCATGCTTGGAGAAGAACTTGTACTTAGCGGCAAATCCTTGGGTGCGGTTTGGCAGGTGCCAGACCAACATGTTCTTCACTTTCCAATGCTTTTCCATCTCGTCCCAAATGGTGCGAATATTTTTCCAGTTCTCATAGACGATGATGTGGAAATCAGGCAGGGCTATTTTCGCAATATTGCCCATCCATCGTTCGGTGAAATCCGGTGGTAGTTCATCGGTGCCAAGATAGGTGCGATTCCGTTTGAACCCAAATCCTTTCCCTTTGCCTTTGTACTTCGTGTGGAGGTAGTCAAGAATGTATGGCGGATCGGTGAAACACATATTGGCCTTCTCGCCATCCATCAGCTTCAGCACATCGACTTCATTCATCGAGTCCCCGCACATGAGGCGATGATCGCCGAGTTGGTACATATCACCAGGCTTAATCGAAATCTTTGTGATATCCAGCTTGGCTAATTCTTTCTCTAGGTCGAATTCTTCGGGCATGTCATCCATGGCGAAGATATTATCGAGCTCTTCCGAGGAGAACCCAATATCCGACAGGAACGACTCGCTGAAATTGGTTAGGAGATCCCAGTCAAACTCGCCGGTGTTTTTATTCAGGCGAATATTGAGCTCCTTTTCTTTTTCGATGTCGGGGATGTTTAGGTACACGACCGGCACTTCGGCGATACCGAGTTCCTTGGCCATGGTGAGGCGAAAGTGTCCGCCAATCACCACGCCTCGCCGCCCGGGCGCAGAGTTGGCAATCAAGGGGTCGACAAATCCATATTTCTTCAGGCTAGACTTCTTCTCCGTTTACGAAAAAAGTCCAAAAGACAAATCATAAGAAGAGCGCTTGCTGCGTTCGACATGTGATTTACCTTTCAGACTCTGGAAGGCGATCCCAACGAGGTGTTATCCTCCAAGCAATTGTGATCAAGTTGGCTGATTGTTAAAGAACCAGACTATTTTAAGGGTAGCATGAATTAAAAAACGCGCAATGGGCAAGGAGGATATAGGGGGAATCGCCAATAGGGACGGGCCTCTGATGCTGCTGGCGATTGTTAATAAACACGAGAATGAGCGAAAACGAGACACGGGTTTGTCTGTCTCAATTGTCTCATTTGGCCTTCTGGACCCCCGACCCACTTGCCTCAAATCGACCCCTGGAAAGATCGTCCAAAAAGCCTTATAATACTTGCACTGGCTGGGTACTGAACCTAGCTGGCCTGCCAAAAAAATGAAACTTCGACAACGAATTATTACCGCCGCCGCTCTGCTCATCTTGGCGGTCATGTTCGCGTTTGAAATAACCTCATCGCGGCAAGAATCACAGACCATCGACGAAGCGGTGCATCTCGCGGCTGGCTACAGTTATTGGAAGACAGGGGATTTCCGAATGAACCCGGAGCACCCGCCGTTGATCAAAATGTTGGCTGCCTTCCCACTGCTGTTCACGAAAGCGACATTGCCGACCCATGATCCAAGCTGGCAAAAAGTCGACGAGTGGAAATTCGGTGAAGTGTTTTTGTATCACAATACGCTTTCTCCTGACACGCTTTTATTGCTTGGTCGGTTGCCGATCATGCTCCTCAGCCTGGTCTTGGGCTGGGCAATTTTTCGGGCCAGTGGGGCGATGTTTGGCACCGTCGCCGGCTTTCTATCCCTTGGCCTCTATGCCTTCGATCCAAACGTCATCGCCCATAGTCGCTACGTCACAACCGACCTTGGTTTTACTGCCTTGATGTTTTTTTCACTGCTGGCCCTGCAGAAACTTTTGGCTCAGCCAAACCGAAAGCACGCCGTGTGGTTCGGCCTAGCCCTTTTTGTTACTTCGCTATCGAAGTTCTCTTTTCCAGTGCTTGTGGTGGCTCTGCTGGTGCTCCTGGCTGTCCTTAAGGCTCTCCAGCCTCATCACCCGGCCCTCCAATGGTCACGGTGGGGCCAGGGCTTGCTGGTAGCTATTCCTATCGCTCTCGTGGCCACCTGGGCCGTCTACGGCTTTGAGCTGCGACGGCCGGTCGATGATCCTCGGGTGATGTATTTGTATCAACAGCGGCAAGACCTGCTAGGTTCAAAACTACTGGCTGAGCAGAGTCCCTGGAAACGGTATGTCGTGACCACGCTTGGGGACCAGACAAAGGGGATTGGGAAAACAGCCGCTCATCTCCTCACTCTCCGATATCCGCTGTATTCTTTTTTCCGTGGCTCGATTTCTGTCCTGGGACACTCGGAAATCGGACAATCGAGTTTTGTGCTCGGCCAGTTTGGAAATCAGGGCTGGTGGTATTATTTTCCGGTCGCCTTCTTTACGAAAACGCCGCCGCTGACGTTGCTGATGTTTCTGGGGTCGGCGGTTGGGTTCGTCATGCTCCTGATCAAAACACGTCATGAACGCAAGAGTTGGCTTGATGGTTTTCGTTCTCTCGATCGACGGTGGTATCTGCTTGGTATCCCGGCGGTGGTGTATTTCGGTTTTTCTCTGTTCAGCCATCTTGACCTGGGCTGGCGCTACCTGATGCCGATCTACCCGCCATTGTTCGTCATGTCCGGATCTGTGGTCATGGTGCC